>CAMCOJ010000108.1 GCA_945876405.1 uncultured Ruminococcus sp. | reverse complement strand
AGATTTCTGCCTGTCTCGTGGGCTCGGAGATGTGTATAAGAGACAGACTCTATTTAAAAGAAAAAAAGCATGAGCCAGTCATATACACAAGGCTGGCTAACCCGTGAGTAGTAACCTTTGATGCAAATGCCATATAAAATCTCCTTTCAGATATTGTTATTTTCTTTTTTATATGATATCATATTTCTATCGGCATTACAATAAACTTAAAGTATACATGGCGATTTTTTTCAGGAAAAATATTTTTTGCTGTAAAAAATATATATGCAACTTTAAGTTTATATGCAAGGGAGGGTTCGCTTCTGAAAAAGATTTTAATTAGGATAGTAAAGGAAATAATTTATATAGGCAGAAGAATGAAATATGACGATATAAGTGCATTTGCAGCAAGTTCATCATACTTTTTTATCCTTTCATTTATTCCGCTTACCATGCTTCTCATGTCCCTTCTTCATTATACAAATATCTCAAAGGAACAGCTTGTAAATATGATATCCGGAATTATTCCCTCAGGCATGAGTGATTTTTTCTCCGGAATAATTGACGAGGTGTACGGGAAATCCGCTGCCACAGTCTCACTCTCGGCACTTGTTACGCTCTGGACTTCAGGCAAAGGGTTTATGGCACTCAAGACCGGAATGCAGGCGGCGATACATGCTGACAAAAAGAAAGGTTATGTGTTTCTCAGATTTCTCGGGGCGGTTGACGCTGTGGTTTTTCTTTTTATGATAGTCATGGCTCTTGCTCTTGGTGTATGCGGTCAGATGATAGAGGATTTTATCGGAAGCAGAATAGATTTCAGAATTGATTTCTGGAATACGCTGCTGAGTTTCCGAAAAGTAATTATGCTTTCTGTATTCATAGCGATTTTCTCATTTTCGTACAGATTTATTCCAGAATGGAAACAAAGCCCGGTTTTTAAAACCAAAAAGGTGAAGTTTATGGATATGCTCCCGGGAGCAGCAGTAAGTGCAGTAGGCTGGCATCTTTATTCAGCACTGTTTTCTCTTTATCTTAAGTATTCACCGGGGTTTGAAAACATGTACGGAAGTCTTACAGTCATCATAGGCATCATGCTCTGGTTCTACGGATGTATGTATCTTGTCCTTCTCGGACTTGAGATAAATGTGTGGTATATTGAGAAAGTGAAGAAAAAATAAAATACGTATATTATCCGGTTACAGTGAACGTCAGATTCATTTTGGTGTTCACTATAATATATAATCTATTGATTTTAACAAAAAACTAATAAATTTTTCGTAACAACAATGAAATATTGACAATTTGGTGCGAAAGTGTTACAATAAAGTCAGGATATTTTTACTTTCTGAAGTTGTACAGAGAGGAACATTGCATTATCTTCGGTCTGGCAGATGATGTACAGACAGGATTGTATAAGGATAATACGGAGGAAAAAGATGAGAATTAAAAATATAGTTACAGGATTGTCGGTTTTGGTTATTTCCGCATGCCTGTGCAGCTGCGGTTCATCAGAAAAAATACCGGAGGTACATATTTCGTTCTGGAGCAGTGAGCAGAACTATGAATTTGTCGAACAGGCTGTGGAGAATTTCAAATACGAACACAAAGATGAGGTGAATCTGAACTATACGATAAGTGTTGAGGGAGAGGATACCTGCAAGGATGTTGTAGTTTCAAACATAGATAAAGCAGCGGATATATTTTTCTTTGCTGATAACCAGACTAGTGAACTTATAAGAGCAGGTGCACTTCTCGAAAATACTCTTGATTCTGAAACGGTAATAAAAAATTCCGGCGGTTCGGATTCTGCTGTTTCAAAGGTAGTTACAAGAGACGGAAAAGTATATGCATATCCTTTTTCAGCCGGAAACGGTTATTTTCTCTATTATAACAAAAAATACTTTTCCGGTGATGATATAAAATCGCTTGATACCATGTTGAAAAAAGCCGTAGACAACGGTAAAAAAATTACAATGAATCTGACGAGCGGCTGGTATCTGTACTCTTTCTTCAGAGGAGCAGGACTTGAACTTTCATGTGCAGAGGATTCCTCCGGAAATATATGCAACTGGAATGCAACCGACACGAAGATTAAAGGTACTGATGTTACCGAAAGTCTTCTCAGCCTTGCGGCCAGTGATGGATTTGTTTCGCTTGAAGACGACGAGTTTGTGGAAGGCGTTAAGGACGGAACGATAATAGCAGGTGTAAACGGTTTGTGGAACTCAAAAGCAATAAAAGAAGCCTGGGGAGATGACTTTGGTGCAGCAAAGCTTCCGGAATACTATGTTTCGGGAGATTCAGTTCAGATGTACAGTTTTTCGGGATACAAGCTTCTTGGCATAAACTCACACACTGAAAATCCTGAATGGTGTATGAAAATTGCCTCATACCTTACAAGTGAAGAGAACCAGCTTATGCATTTTGAGAAAACCGGTGAGTGTCCGGTGAATCAGAAGGTCGCAAATTCTGAGATTGTACAGAACGCTCCTGAGATTGCTGCACTTATGGAGCAGTCGCCGTTCAGTGATCCCCAGAATATTGCCGATCCGTTCTGGTTAGCTTCAAACAGATTTGGAATTACGATAGTAGGAAAGAATTCGAGTAACAGAGATTTACAGGAACTGCTTGACGAGATTACAGAACAGATTACAGCCCCTGTTTCTGAAGGTAACTGATAAAGAAGGTGTAGTTTTATGAGAAGGGAACCGGTAAAAAAACGAAAAAGACGAAAAAGGCTGGATAACCAGCGGCGTTCCAACATTATATTATGGCTTACCTGTGTAACAATGCTGACTGCTATAGCTGGAATGCTTTACCTTGGTGTCAGTCAGAAGATAATTTCATCCAAGTATAACGATATTGTAAAAACAGATCTTGCAAAAAAAGAATGCATGAGCAGAATAAGCGAGGGACTTTATCACCATCAGGCTCTGATTTTTCAGTATATTATTTCCGGAGACCGGTCAGAAGACGGGTACAATCTGAAGGAAGAATCAGAAGATGTGCGGGACGGTGTTCTGAGTAACCTTGATAAGTTCGGAGAAATGGTGCTGGGACAGGAATATGAATCGTACTACTACGGTATATATTCCGAACTGAAAGGGTACTTTACAAACATAGACAATGTTCTTTACTTTATTGAAAACGGTGATGAAGAGACTGCCTACTACTACATGAATTCATCGCTCAACAGCTATATATCAAAGGTAAACAGCAGGATTGAAGAGTTTGAAAAACTCATTTCAGAGGATATGGCTGAATTGGACAGGCAGATGGACCGAAGAACTTACAGGTCGGAAAGAGGTATTGTCCTGATTCTGGCACAGGTAATTATTCTGTCGGTTTTCTCTATGGTAACCTGTTCAAAAATTTCAAATCAGATTATCAGTGAGGACGCACTGACCTGTGTAAACAACTATGAAAAGATGCAGAAGTACTGTGCCAAGCTTGCTGCACAGGGAAAGTTTTCGGATTATTCCTGTGTTTTCTGCAATATCAGAGACTTTAAGATGTTTAACAACACGTTTGGTGACAAAGCGGGAGACCATATACTTGTTGAGTATGCTTCTCAGATAGATATGTTTTTAAAACGTGATGAACGCATTGCGAGAAACGGAGGAGACAATTTTATTGTCATTGTTCAGAGCGAACGTGTCAGTCTGTTTCTTTCATATATTAAACAGATTGAGGTAACTGTTGCTCATGGCGGTGAGCAAAATATTGTTCCTGTGGAAAGTTACTGCGGCATATGTGATATACAGAGGGAAGACACTCCGGGAGCTGTATTCAGTTCATGCAATCTTGCACTGAAGACGGCACGTGCCGGAGGAAATTCTAACTTTGTCTGGTACGAGAGAAAGATGTACGATGATATGAAAAACCGCAAGGAGATTCTTACTCAGTGCCAGAAAGGTATGAGGAAAAACGAGTTTGTTGTATTTTATCAGCCGAAGGTAAATATGTCTGACAACATTCTGTGCGGATGTGAGGCACTTGTACGCTGGAAGCATAACGAAGAACTTATACCTCCTTACAGATTTATTCCTGTGCTGGAAGAAGAGGGCATGATTGTTGAGCTTGACTTCTATGTGTTTGAAAGAGTATGCAGGGATATTAAGGAATGGCTTGATAAGGGGATTACGCCTGTAAGAGTTTCAGTAAACTTTTCAAAACTGCATCTTAAGGACAGCAGTTTTGCTGATAAGATACTGGCTGTTATTGAAACTTATTCTGTTGATACCAGATACATAGAGATAGAACTTACAGAATCTTCAGCCTATGATGATTTTCCGGCACTTAAAGAGTTTGTTGACAAGATGAAAAAGAACAGTATCTTTACGTCTATGGATGACTTTGGAACAGGATATTCATCACTTTCCATGCTTAAGGACCTTAATGTGGACGTAATAAAAATCGACAAATCATTTATTGATGATATCGAAAAAGGTGATATTACACATGAAAAGATGATTGAAAATGTAGTACATATGATACTGGACCTTAACCGTGAAGTCATATGTGAGGGCGTTGAAACAAGCGGACAGGCGGATTTTCTCAAGAGTATACAGTGCAGTGTTGCACAGGGATATCTCTATGACAAACCTCTCGACCATGATGAGTTTGAAAGGCGTCTGATAAATCCTGAATATGACATCAGATGAAAATGCCAGACTTAATATGTTTGGCATTTTTTGTTACTATTCACGGGTTAGCCAGATAGCAGATAAGAATCTGCCACCTGCCTCTCTCTTAAAATGGAAATTGGCGTCTCATTAGAGTCGCCAATTACTATTGAAAACATCTGCACAAATTGTGCAGATGTTAGTCCGCTTCAGTAAAGAATAACATTAAAATATTGGCTTTTAACAGCAATTTCATAACAATAGGAATGAGCAAAAAAAACATCAAAAAAACCTGAAAAAATTTAGATTTTTTCGGGTTTTTCTATTGACAAAAATATCGTTATGTGATATAATATATACGTAACGATATTTTAATTCAAAGGAGTTTTGACAATGGGCATAATTAAACAGTACGACAAAAGAAGTGGAATAACATACGCATATGAATCACATGCGTACTGGGATCCTGAAAAGAAAATGTCACGTGCAAAAAGAACGCTGCTTGGAAGGATAGATCCTGAAACAGGCGAAATAATTCCGACAGATGGAAGAAACCGCAGAAAAAAAGAAGAAAAAGCATCAGTTGTTTCAGCAACAGAAGATTACAAGGATAAGTATGAAAAGCTTCTGAGGAAATACGAAGCACAGGAACAGATAATCAAATCATTACAGGAAAAAATTAAGAAGATGGAGGAAAAAGAAAAACAATGACAAACAAGGCCTTTTTCAGTATGACAGCACAGCAGTATGAACTTCAGAGATTAGCACGAAAAGTAGCGTCGCTAGAATCAGGTGCGGAAATAGTTAAACTCAAAAATGAAAAAACAAATCTGCTTAACTATTATGAAAAAAATATCAAAAAACTGAAAAAGGAACTTGAACTTTCTCATGCAGAAACGGTAAAGGTATGCCGTATATGGTTTGAAGTATTTGAGGATCTTGAAGCAGAAAAGCAGAAGATAACCGAACAAATGGAAAAGAAAATCAGGGAGCTTGAAAAGAAGAATCTTGAAATGGCACGTCAGAGGGATGAAGCTCTTGATAAACTTCGTGAAAGCAAGAAGGCTGAATACGAGGCAAAAACTGCACTACAGGAGGCACAGGATAAAATAGAAGCATTAAACATAAGAATAAGCAAGGATTACACAAACTCATCCAAACCATCATCACAGAATCCAAATCATAAAAAAATATGCAATGGAAGAGTGAAAAGCGAAAAAAATCCAGGTGCACAGAAAAATCATGAACATCATCCGAGAAAGAAACCTGAAAACATAACTAAAATCGTTGAAATACCACCAACAGAAGAAATTCTGAACAATCCTGATTTGAAAGCTACAGAAAAATACATAGAAAAATACCTTGTATCCTGCAGACTGGTTGTTGAAACAACTAAATACAGGACACAGATATTCAGAAACCGCAAAAACGGAAGCCGTGTACATGCAAAATTCCCTGAAAACGTAAAAGATGATGTGAACTACGACGGAACAGTAAAAGCATGTGCATATCTTCTGAAGGACAGGTGCAATGTCAGTATAGGGAATGTAAAGGATTTTCTGCGTGAAATATCAAACGGAGAACTCGATCTTTCAACCGGAATGATAAGTAATCTGACAAAAGAATTCTCATCCAAAACCGACCAGGAACGAAATGAAATATTTTTAAAATTGTATAGTTCACCTGTTTTGCATGCAGATTTCACATTTGGAAGAGTAGCCGGAAAACAAGGAACAGTTTTAATATGTGCCGATGAAGATGGAACAGTTCTCTATCAAAGCAAAGACAAAAAGGGTGATGAAGGTGTAAAAGGGTCACCTTTGGAATTTTACAAAGGAATTACGGTCGCAGATCACGAGGCAGCGCTGATAAAGCATGGTGAAAAACATCAGGAATGCCTTTCGCACATCAGCAGATATCTTGTAGGCAGTATCGAAAATGAAAAAAATCTGACATGGAATAAACTCATGAAAGAATGGATTCCCAAATCAGTGGCATACTGGAACAATATCAAAAAAGGTGCAGAACAGGAGGATAATCAAAAGGACACAAACTTTTTGAACAGGTACGACGAAATGGTTGAACTGGCAAAAAAGGAATATGATTACGAACCGCCAAACGACTATTATCGCGAAGGATACAACCTGTATAAAAGAATGTACGAGACCCGGGAAGATTATGTACTGTTCCTTAAAGATAAATCAGTATCGCCAACTAATAATATTGCTGAAAGATATGCAAGAGTGTATAAACGAAAAAACATTCAGGCGATGTGTTTCAGAAGTAAAAACGGAGTAAAATATTTCTGCAACGGATTAAGCGTTATTCAGACGATAAAGAACAGAGGTGAAAATTTATTCATTGCGATAACAAACAGATTTAATAAGCAGACAGAGGTCTGAGCTATTGCTCTTACCTCCGTCTGTCGTGTCCAAACAGCTGCAAGGATTTGCTGCTGTTTTTCAATAGAAATAGCCGCCTCAATTGAGGCGGCTATTACAATTGTGTGTCGGGCATGACACACAGCCAGTCGGTGAAAGTCCGACCACAGGTATT
>CAMCOJ010000107.1 GCA_945876405.1 uncultured Ruminococcus sp. | reverse complement strand
GGGAAAAAAACTGTACTGCTGAAGTTTCTAGAAGAGAAATATCGTTTCTTGTTTTTTCTAAATCAGAACTTAGTTTGTTAAGTTCTGATTTTTTCTGATTATTTATAAGAACCAGACGATTGTTTTCCTTTTCAAGCTCACTTTTCTTTCGTTCAGTTTCGTTCAGCTCATCCTTAAGGAGCGAGGTTTCACAGTGTATCTCATCACTTCTTTTTTGATTTTCAGAAATAGCTTTTTCATATTCTCTGTAAGCATTTTCAAAGTCAGGAGCTTTGTGTTCTATACCGGCTTTTTTGTCATGGTTTTTCTGAATTTTCTCTATAATTTTTGTTCCGGCTACAACGACGAGTGTAACAGGGATTGCCGAAAGAAGAAACCATGGATTTTTTAAAAATAAAGCTATAGCAATGATAATAATGATAGCAGCCGGGATAAGTGTAACATAGTTTGATTCCATATCATCAATATGCTCCTTATACAGCTCTTCTTTTATATGGGTTTCTTTCAGTCCGGTACTCAGCTGTTCGGCAACAGAAATTATTTCATTCAGCTTTTCTTCAGCAAGTGTTATCTTTTCTGATATGACTTTTCTCTGTTCTTCAAGACTGTCAATGTCGGCGTAGTTTGCCTGTATAGCATCGGAAAGTCTGAGCTCAGAAATCTCATTTGACATGGAGTTGAATTCATTTTTTTTTTCGTTGTATGTATCTTTTAATCTTTTTAGTTCAGAAAGCATATCTGAGCATTCGTCAAGGAAGGAATCAGTAACACAGAAGTTTTCGTTTGATATTTCAGCCAGGAGATTATTTAGCTTTTCTTCCAGCCTGCTTTTCACCTGATTCTTTCTGCTCTGAACCTCAAGTGAGTGAAGTTCCCGTATGATGCGCTGTTCTTTAATCCGGTCTGACAAAGAATCATAATATTCCTTCTTTTTCTGAAGATGTTCACAGAATGATGTGTGCAGTTCTTCATCAGCAATTTTCCGTTCTTCTTCTTCCTCAGTACGTGAGAGCTGTTCTGTTTTTTCGGAAAGTTCGGACATTAGTCTGTCAATCACACCGGTTCTGCCGCTTTTTGAACGAAGTTCCTCATGGGCTTTCTGAAGCCTTTTTCTGACAATCTCATAAGAAATATTTTCTTCAGCAGAAGAGGAGTAGTTCATCAGCTTTTTTGATATCTCATCTTCTTTGTCTGTTCCGTTAACAACTGAGGATACATCTCCTATGAATACACTTTTTTCAAATGCAGACAGACTCATTCCAATAAAGCGTTCTCCTGCATCATATTTACAGCTTACCGCCTCAGAGGAGCCGGTAGAAAGATTCCATATGCTTATATTATCGCTGATATTGGAGTTTCCGAATTCACGTTCTATACGAAAGTCCTGTCCGCCGGATTCGAATTCAATGTATCCTGACATAGGTGCACCGTCCCACGGAGCATATTTTTTCCTCATGTTTTTGTTTATGTCAGATGATTTTCCGGCAGTGCCGTAGAACATCATTTTTATAAAATTCATAACAGTTGTTTTTCCGGATTCGTTGCTGCCGTAAATAATATTCAGACCGGGTTTTAAATCGAGTTTGAAATTCTTTAGTTTACCGAAATTTTCTATGTATATGGTTTTTATTTTCAAAAATGTTCACCTCTGTGCCGGTTAAGATATCATACATAAATTAATTTTACCATAAAACGATGTTAAATGCAAGTAAAAAAATGCCCCGGACATATCATTCCGGGGCAGGGATTTTTTATTTTACCGGTCCAAGAGTTGACGTAACCTTTGAAAGATACTGTCTGAGCTTGGCGAGGTCTGCGAGATTAAGACTGCCGCTGGCGTCTACATCGCCGGCTTTTGTCTGATATTCTGTTGCTTTTCTGTCTCCGATAAGAATAAGGGAAAGATATGAAAGGTCTGTAACATCAACCTTTCCGTTTTCGTCCAGATCGCCATAAATCAGTTCAGAAGGTTCTTCAGGTTTTGTGGAAGGTTTTGTAGTTGTAGCTGAAACTGACGGTTTATCTGTTACAGTTACTTTTTCAGTTGTTGTAACAGCTGGTTTGTCAGTTGTTTGATCTGTAACCGTTTCAGCCGGTTTTTCTGTCACCTTTGGTGTTGTGACCGGGTGCTGAACTGTTCCACCGTAATATTCTGAAACAGAAATTCCGTTTCCGGACTGTCCCATCGGACGCTGGTGATCAAGGCTGATAAACTTTCCGTTTTCATCCTGCCAGAGAGCCGGTTCAACAAGAGCATACTTTTCTTCGTCCCATTTGCCGAAGTTGTCGTATACAAGCCCGCCTGTATCGCCGGAGTTCTCATTAAAGCACCAGAATGTATGATTAATGTGATTTTCTATCATTAAGTCGCGGAGAAGCGTCATCCATTTTGTGTTTTCGCCGGTCGGGTCATGTTCTTCATCTATAAATCCGCCCCATTCGCCCATGAGCAGAGGTGCTGTTTCGTTTTCGTAGAGGTAGAACCAGTTATCTCTCCAGCAGTCATTCATAAGTGATTCTCTGTCAAATGTTTTGTCAGGATCATCGAGGTAGAACCATGTCTGATTATAAACGAGCGGACCGTAGTCGTGAGGAGAGTAAACAAGCTGCTTCTGATGTTCTCCAAGATCTATAGGAAATTCCTTTGCACCGCGGAAATTTCCACCCCACCATGTTCCATGATATGGCTGGGCATTAGGATCGTCATAGTGTGCGTAATCAACTGAAGGACTGTTCCAGTCCATTCCGTTTTCAAATTTCGGATAAACTTCTATACCCTCAACCATGATAAGAAGATTTGGATTTATGTCAAGGACTGCTTTGGCACCTCGTTCAGCAGCACGTTTCCAGTTGTTAAGGTCGTCTGAATCATCCCACTTTGCAAAAGTGCCTTCATCTTTTTTACCATGAGGTTCATTCTTAAGATCCAACGCAATAAGTGTATCATCGTCCTTATAGTATTCCGTAACCCATTCGAGTGCTTCAACCCAGTCATCTTCCGAGAACTTGTCACTGTACCATACAGGTACCTGATGACCTGCCGACGCAGTTTCTGCACTGTGAATATCAATCATGATTTTTATTCCGTTTTCCTTGCACCACTTTACAGCGAGATTCCATATGTCGAAGCTGTACATCGGATCTCCGCCTTCGGTTCCGTCAACAGAAAGTTCCGGGTTCGCATATGTATTTACCTTAACCATTGGATCCGGCTCGTTGTTTTTCCACTGAAGAAGAATCTCGGTTGACATAGGTACTCTAAGTAGATTAAAACCGTGATCAGCAATTTCGTTTAGCATTTTATGCATGTTCTGTGACCATACACCGTCGAAAACCTGACTTCCTACATTGTATCCGAACCAGTTGCAGCCTGTAAGCCAGACTTCATTTCCGTTCATGTCATAAAGTCTGTTGCCTTCTGCGTGAATCCAGTCATCATGGCAGTCATCAGCAGCTTTTACCTGTGTTTCATATGAATTTTTATTAATTGCATATGCTGAACAAACAGACAGTGTAAACGCAAGTGAAGCAGCAATGGCAGTAAAACGCTTTAGTGATTTCATATATAGTTTCCTCCTGATTTTTATGTAAAGTTTATCCCCATTTTATATTACCGTATATCCTAAAAATTGTCAAGTGAAAAAAGAATATTATTCCCCATTCTGATAGTTTCTGAAAATATCATAAAGGATTTCAGCCTGTTCCTCGGAAGTACTTTTACCAAACAGTACCTCTGTGCAGGAATCGGAAAATGATTTGTACAGCACTTCCGTTTCAAAAAACGGACTTATCGGTTCAAGTATGCTAAGATATTCACTCATCAGACTGAAAGCATCAGACTGAATATCGTTTAATTCATGATTGTTCATAAGAAATTCACGTGCAGATTTGCTTAATGGAATTCCTTTTTCAGTTTTTTGGTAATCAGCCATATCCGGACTGTTTACGAGATAATTAAGAAGAGTTGCAGCTTCTTCAGGATGGGCTGTATTTTTCTTTATAGCATAAAGAGTGGCCGGTTTTACATACCAGTTATCCAGCTTTCCGTCCAGGGTTATGTAGTTTCCGATAACCATTTCAAATCCATTTTTTTCAGCCTGACTGCAGTAGTTGTTGGCATCTGAAAGCCATACCATAGTAGAGGCATATTTTCCGGATGCGAATTCTCTTTTGTCATAATCATCTATAGTAGGGATTACTTTTTTATTAACGAGCTCACAGTAAAAATCCAGCATCATTTTTATTTCTTTTTGGGTGAAGTTTATTTTACCGTCATTGTCCATAAAGTCTTTTCCGGTTTTCTGACCGGCATAGGAAACTATCAGAAACCATGCAGGTTTCTGTGAAAGCGCAAGAGGATAGTGTTCACCGTTCATTACCTTTGCAGCATTGAATAAATCATCAAATGTTTTTGGAATATCAAGACCGTATTCAGAGTATACTGTTTTGTTTACATATAAAGTCATTGTGTTGAGTGCAATTGGTATGGCGTTCAGTACGCCGTTCTGCATTCCGTATGAAAGGTCTTCTTCTGAATAAACAGAGAAATCAATGTAATCTTCAAGGGTACTGAGATCGTAGTACCCCTGACCGTCAGGTGAATACTGATTAAGCCAGGCATAATTAATCTGCATTACATCAGATTCAGTATTGGAAATCATCTGAACATTGTTTCTTTTCTGATATCCTGACCATTCTGAATAATGGCATTTTACCTTTATGCTGGAAAACTGATTTTCGAATTCCTTAATTGCAGGCAGCGTGTAATCATGACGGCTGTCATTTCCCCACCATGAAAAAGAGATATCCGTTGTCTGAGGAACGGAAAGTGACAGTGTATTATTGCTGCCACATGACGAAAGAAGAATAGTCAGTGATGCCAGAGCCGGTATTATTTTCCTCATTCTGATTCCTCCAAATCTGAGCTGAATAATGTATATGTGTCTTTTCCATTGTGTTTTGAATGGTAAAGAGCCTTGTCAGCACGTCTGTATAGCTCCGGAAAATTCATGCCGTTATCAGGAAAGAACGCTACGCCGATACTTGCAGAAATCTTATAGCTGTTATCATCGCCGGTATAGTTTTCGGAAAAGGCTTTACAGAGTTCCCTGCATTTCATTTCTGTATAGCTGACAGTATCGTTCTTACCTGTATTTATAAGAACGCAGAACTCGTCTCCTCCCAGTCTGCCGAGAAGAGAGTCACTTTCCGGAAAGGTTTTTCTGAGTATTGCACCGACACCTGCAAGGACTTTGTCGCCGTATTCGTGACCGAGTGTATCGTTTACACCTTTAAAATTATCAATATCGAGCAGAATAAGGGATTTTTTCTCTTTTGAACCGGACAGAGAATTTTCTGTAAATGCTTCGAATGAACGCTTGTTAAGTATACCAGTCAAAAGATCTTTATGTGCTTTGTCATCAAGTGTGGAGACAATATTATTAACAGGATTCATTAATTTATCAATTATACAAATCGTTGCAAGTACATTGAACAGAAGCACTATTATAGCGATGACTGTTATGGATTTCTGAACTTCGTTTTTTTCCCTCAGTATTATTTCAGTCGGCAGTGAACATATAACATACCATTCTGCATCGCTTTGATTAATGGAAATAAGATACTGATCATCAATTATACTTGAATCGGATGAATCCAGTCTGTTTATTCTGGAAAGAATACACTTATCAAGTACTGTCCCTGCTTCGCCGTTAATGCTGGAATAAATAATTACATTATCCTTTTCTATAAGCCTTACAGAAAGGCTTTCCATTCCGTTGCTCTTTGAATGTTCAAATACGTGTTCGAGTTCTGATGCATAGAATGAAAGGACAAGAATGGCGTTTTCATGGATGTTTTTTACATAGTATATACGTCTGTAATCCCCGTCAAATCCTGCAGACCATCCGTCTGAATAATCCTGCCGTTTAACCATGTTCTTCAGGTCAGTATACATGTCATCTCCGAACATTGTAAGTGATCCGTTTGAAATTTTTCCCACAAAATTGTTGTTGCTGTATACTATCCCGAAGTCTACGAAATTTTCCATCATGCATATGTTGTAAAGATATTCGGTTATGGTCTCCCTTGTCTTTATGTTATCATAATCGTCGGTTGACTGTTTTGTGTCATCATACTCATAGTTGATCTCATTTGCAAAAGCGAGGGTAGCGAGCATCTCTATACGCTCAAGATAGCTGTTAAGATTTATCTGCATCTGCATATTGAGCTGTGCAGACATCTCAAGAACTTTTTGTTTAAGTATGGTATCTGTTCTGTTAAGAGTCAGAAAAGATACAGCCCCGATGCTTAATGACAGAATTATTGAATATGTAAGGATAATAATACTTTTATAGTGATTGATTTTTGCTGCAGAGCTTTCGCTGTTTTTTGATTTCATTAAGTTAAGCCTCTCTGTATCATAATTTCTTGTATGTATATGATTTTAACATATTTTTGGCTGTAAATCAATCGTTTTTTGTAATTTGTATGTTTGCAATATGAATAAAGTATTTTTTTAAATCATTTGTATGAACTGAGGGTGTGTATTTTTTACATGTTTAGAGGATTTCTTTGAACTTAAACCTTGCTAAAACATTGCCATTGTGGTATAATGTATAAATGCAAAATGGATATACAGAAACATTCAGGGAGAAACAACAAAATGAATATCAATCCTGTCAGGGAAAGACTCAGAAACAAAAAAACATATTTATATATTCTTATCATACTGATTCTTGCGTTTATCTTGTCAAATTCCATGGACAATCCAAGTGAATCATATTCAAAAAGCCAGAAGGTTATGGAGTGTGTTTCAAAAGTACTGATTCGTATATTTGGACCGGAACACTATTTTACCCGTTTTTTCATAGGTCATGTCAGGAAAATAGCTCATTTTGTTGAGTATATGATTCTTGGAATAGCAGCTTCATCGATGATGAAGATTTCAGGTAAGACCGGAATACAGCATATTTATAATTCGCTTTCATTTGCAGTTATTATAGCAGTTGTTGACGAATTTATCCAGATATATACCTATCGTGGCTCCAGTGTAAGAGATGTAATAATCGATTTCAGCGGATATTTTATCGGCACAGTGCTGACAGCATTTGCTTTTACAGTGATTAATTTGTTCAGAATGATAAAAAAACGGAATGACTCAGAATGAATTTCAGTGTTCTATTGACTTTTCAATATTAG
>CAMCOJ010000106.1 GCA_945876405.1 uncultured Ruminococcus sp. | reverse complement strand
AGATTTCTGCCTGTCTCGTGGGCTCGGAGATGTGTATAAGAGACAGGCTGCTCAGACCCTTGCAAGTGAAGCTTATGGTCTCGGAAAGAAAATCAATACTGATACTGGATACAAAATTGAAGATATGGAAGGTTTGGCTGAAGTCAGTGGAACTATAGAAGCTGTTAGAATTGAAAAGGGAAAGGTTGTAGGACTTGTATACAAGTCAGATGATACGGATGCACCAAAGTACATCGTTTATAAAAAGAGTACCGGATTTGGAGATCCTACTACTACTGAACAGAAAAGCACTGCAATAGATAGTGAAGGTACAGGTACTACATATACTAGACTTGCTAAACCTGCTACACCTTCTACAACAGAATAGTCAAAAAAGTTTTATTTTACCAAAGCATTCAGCACTTATATGAGTGCTGAATGCTTAAATTTATTTATACAGGAAAAGAAAAACAAATCAGGGGATGAGGGAATATGGCAGTTTATCAGTATGTGGCCTCCAATATGGGAGGAAAAATTTCAAAAGGGCAGATTACAACTGCAACACCTGAACAGCTCAGAGAAATATTAAAACAACAGAACCTTTTTCTCATCAGTTACGAGGAAAAGGCTAATGTCACTTACGGACGAAAACTCAAGGCAAATGAACTTTCGGAACTCTGCCGTGAACTTGCTTCACTTTTAGGTTCCGGCGTTTCGGTGGTTCGTTCCTTTACTATAATCAGCGGACGTGATATAGAACCGAAGCTGAAAAAAGCGTACACAAATATAACAACACAGATTAAACGAGGCGTACCTCTTTCCGATGCCATGGAGATGCAGGGGCGAATGTTCCCGGAGATGCTTATAAATATGATACGAGCCGGTGAGGAGAGCGGGCGAATCGACCAGACCTTTGAGAAGATGGCGGCTCACTACGAAAAGGAGTACAGACTCAACGGTGCTGTAAAGAGCGCCATGACCTATCCGATTATCCTCCTTGTACTTATAGTAGTGGTTATGATGGCACTCTTCACATTTGTACTTCCGTCCTTCTTCGAACTCTTTGAGGATATGGAAGTTCCGCTTATCACACAGATAGTCATGAACATCAGTACATTTATCAGGGAAAATGTAATTATCGTATCGCTTATATCGGTTATCTCCGTTATGATTATCGGATTTGTAGCCCAGCTCTATCCGGTAAAATATGTACTGGACAAGTTTACGGTTAAAGTACCGAAGATAAGTCCGCTTATAAAGATAATTCACACAGCAAGATTCGGCAGAACACTTGCTTCACTTTATGCCAGCGGAATCAATATCATCGACTGTCTCAATATTTCGAAAAATACAATTACAAACTACTATATAAGAGAACAGTTCGATGATGCAATCAAGAATGTAAGAGCCGGAAATACTCTTTCCGAGACTTTAAAAGGAATTGACGGTTTCGATATAAAGCTTTCACAGACAGTGGAAGTCGGCGAGGAAACAGGTCAGCTTGACAGGATGCTCAACAGTACGGCAGATTCATATGAGTATGAGTCACAGACTGCGATAAACAAGCTTATCACCATTCTTCAGCCGGTCATGATAGTTATACTTGCAGGTCTCGTCCTCGTTGTAATCGGTTCAGTTATGCTTCCGATTTTCAGCATGTACAGCAACATCGAAGGTGCATCGGATCCGGGTGCCGGAATAGAGATGCAGGCTATAGTGGAGGATATATCGGAACGGGAGGAAATATGAAATGGGAATCACAACATCAGTATATATAGCAAATGAAAAAGTTCATATAGTAAAAGGCAGTTTTTCCGGACACAGGGTGAATATCCATGATATAAGAGAATGCCCTGTTGCGGAAGGCTGTATAATCAACGGTGTAATTACAGATCCGGCTGCACTTAAGCAGAGTCTGGAAGAGGCAAGGATTGACGCAAAGAGTATCAGTCTTGTTATAGACGGTACTAATGTAATCACTAAACTACTTGAAGTCCCTCTTCTCAGAGACAGGAAAAAACTGATTACGCTTATTTCGGATAATTTTCAGGATATAGAAAACCGTGAAAATATGATTACTGACTACATGGTTATCGACCCGCGAAATGAAAACGGCGGAGCGACAGTTCTGGCAGTAATGGTGGAAAAGGATTTTCTTGCTGAATACATAGAGATGTTCCAGTCAATTGGTCTGAAGATAGAATCAGTTGACATAGCCATGGCATGTATGATAAAGTATATAATGAACATAAACAGACTTTACGAGGAGACCTTTGTATATGCTGTGGTTGACAAGCATACGGCTTCTTTTATGCTCTTTGTTGACGGTTACTACAGAATCTCAAGAAGGGTAAGACTCATGGCTGATATGGGTGATAATGCCGCACTTTTTGACGAACTTGAAAAAACACTTCTGAATCTCATCCAGTTCAACAAATCCGAAAAAACCAATCATGATATAACGGATTTTTACTTCAGCGGCTTTTTTCCGGCAGGGCATGAATTTTACAGAAGACTTACAGATGCTGTCGGCGTAAATGTACAGGCGGCGGATACACCTGAAGAAATAAAGTACCGCGGCTCGAAAATTGTAAATGATTTTGTTTATGCTATAGGAAATATGATCAGCTTGTAACGGGGTGCCAAATATGAGAAAATTGAAGAAAAAAAATATTAACCTTTATCAGCAGTATCAGAAAACTGTTGAGAAGGATACAAAAAAGAAAATAAGTCCCAGAACGGTGCGTATACTCATTGCAGCTTCAGGATTCGCATTTCTCGCAGGAATTTATGTGATAATGTATGTACAGATGAAGGGTGTACAGAATGAGTATGATGATCTGTATGGCAAGATTTATTCCGATGAAGCGGCTGAACAGAGTGTAAGCGCTGAACGTCTTGAATATGAAAATCAGATTCTGACGCTTATTTCCGAAAAGCATATTAAAAATATTGAGAACATCGAGGCCCAGAACCAGCAGACAAAAAAGCTTACACCTGATTTGATAAGCGAGATTCTCAGCTGTCAGGGTGCTGCTGCGAAGATAAAAAATATATCCTATGATAAGGGAATCGTATTTATCAGCGGAGAGGCTGACGATGTTCGTGACGCTTCCGGATTTGTCAGTGAGCTGTCGGGAAAAAATATTTTCTGCTATATCAGCTACACAGGATATGTTCGTCAGGGAGATGTTTATGTATTCTCCGCAACCGGATATTTTGATGAAAACGATATAAACAAGGAGGCGGAGGAGCAATGAAAAATATCACAAAAAAGCAGATGATTACGCTTACCGTCCTTATTGCAGTACTTGTTCTTGTTATTGCAGTGCAGTATTTTTACAGACCTGTTCTTGAGAAAAAATCTGAACTTGCTGACAAGGTAGAAAATATGACAATGGTTTACGAAGATATGAAGATGCTTGCAGCATACTACAGTATAGATGCGGTTTCATATAAGGAAGCGAAAGAAGAGCTTGCGAAAAAGCGTTCGGAGTTTTTGCCTTTTATGGAAAACAGCCAGCAGGACGATATGATTACCAATATGCTGGTTGCGTCAAACATCTCTATCGAAAGCTCGGAGATTTCCGAACTTGTAAAGGAGACAGTCAGAGTGGAATGTGCTGTTGACAAGGAAAAGGAAGAGAGCGTTGACGGATACTCGGCAATCGCTATGTACCCTGAGGGAGGAAAAGTTGTTTCCGATGACGGTGATTATGTATCGCTTCAGTATGAAACAGGTGAATGCACAAGAGAGATTTACTACAATGTTTCCGGAAGATATGAAGACATCATTTCATTTCTTAGCAAGGTCTACAATCAGAAATCCATGGAAATAAGCAGATTTTATTTTAACAGCGGTGACCTTGATGCTGTTTACGAATCCGGTTCGGAAGAGGAAGTATCAGAATCTATCCCGACCATTGGCGAAATCGTAAAAACAGGAAAGATTGTCAGCAATTCCATCTATAAAGCCGGCATAGGTATAAAGGTACATATGTATGACCGTAGTTTTGATCTTGTTTCAAGAACAGATTACTGATATCCTGCAGGACAACCCTGCTGAAACAAAACGCAGGGCAGAAAAAATCTCCCTGCGAATTTGTATATACGGAGAAAACGGAGGTGCAGCATGAGAAAAAAACTTAAGGGCTCAGCCCTGCTCTGGTCGGTATGTGCTCTGCTTATAGTGGCATTTGTACTGACAGGACTTCTGGCAATTAACAAATCATATGCCGAAGAGGAAATTAACAATATCGCTTCACGCCGTGCCGAATACCTTGCACGCTCCGGAGTGGAGCTGACAGTAAATCTGATAGAAAAAGGTGAACTCAGGCAGATTTCGGAGATATCTTCATCAAATGATTACGGAAAAAAATACAAAAACCGTGAAGCGGAAATTACGTTTGAACTTGATGAACCGGTTACAGTTAATATTTCCAAAAGCGGAGATGAAATAATTTTAATAAAGTCCGATGCATCTTCGGGAAATATGAAATACACAATGTGTGCAGTTATGAATTATGACACGATAAAAAAATGCTGGGAGTTTGAGGGATATGTTAAATACTAAAAAAACCAGACTAAGGGGTATGACACTCATTGAAGTTATTATAGCCATGGTTATTATCATACTTGTTACGATAATAGCCTATGTTGGTGTAAACACTTCAGCCAGTCTTCTTCAGCACGGAAAAGACCTGAGGGACTCGGACGGTGCTGCGATAGGTGAGATTGAATCCTGTATCAACCAGTACAACCCTGATAAAGCAGATACAAAAGATACAGTAGAATACAAGGTTGAGGTCAGGGAAAAAAGTACTGATAACAATGGTAATCCATTGGTAACTGTGATAACAGAATACGAACAGACAGCTGTTGCCGGAGTAGTGACCGGTGATGTAAACGGTGTCAGATACAATATTTATATGCCGTGCAATGCAGGAGGCGGCGAATAAATTAAACGGGAGCCGGGGATATTTATGAAAAAGAAAAATAAACTGAGAGGTTTTTCACTTGTCGAAGTGATGACATCACTTGTTATTATGGTTATCCTTATAGCCATTGCTTCAGGTGTTATTATAACCACTTTCAATATTTTCGGAAGAAATGCACTTTTCAGAGCGGCACAGAATAATGGAAACAACGTATATAACTTTATTTACGACCATCTGTCTTATGCCACAGCTTTAAAAATTGATGAAACTGTCGATATAAATACTAAGAATGGTTTGTCGTTTATTGATGAAGATGACCTTAAGATAACAGGAACGGAAGGTTCTGAAACCGTGGAAATTATTCCTTACTATGAGAGAATCAATATAACAAAGGACAGTATGTCTCTCACGAGAAAATCAATAAGCACCCCAGTTAATATATTGGGCGGAAATACTGTAATGAACGGATGCTCATGTATAGTTTCGTTTGAACAGTATCCGATAACTGATCCGACTGATAACTCAAAAACAATTAAACCGGATACAATCAGTTTTAAAGTGGAAATAGTCCGTGATGATGAAGTATTTTACTCCCGTCAGGGTAGTATTCCTATACTGAATAAAAGTGCAAAGGATCATATTGTTATCACGAAAAATATCAGCACGAAAGATAAAACAATAAATATGCTGTATACATATATCAACTGAAAAAGTGAATTCAAGGAGGAAAACACTTAACTATGAAAAACGTACCTATAGGTGAGGTATTAAAAGAATACGGATACATCACAGATGATCATATCAAACAGGCACTTGACTACCAGAAGACAGAAGCAGGCCAGGGAAAACGACTTGGCGCACTCCTTCAGGAACTCGGTTTCGTAACAGAACTCCAGGTACTCGAAAGCCTCGGAAGAAAACTTGAACTTCCGATGATTAACTTTGATGACTACATCATAGACCTTGAGGCTTCGGAAAAACTGCCGAAACAGCTTGCTGTCAAGTATAACGTACTTCCGCTTTCGCAGAATGACAACAGATTCCAGATTGCCATGTCCGATCCTCTTAACTTCTATGCGCAGGAAGATATCCGTCAGATAGTCGGCATGCCGCTCGAAATCTACCTTGCAGAAAGTGCAACAATAAAAAGACTCATCGACCAGAACTATGCTGAAGTCGGTGCGAAGCTTGCAGCAAAGCAGGCAAATACATCAGTTGAGGATCTTGAAGTACCTACCCTTGAACTTGAAGACGGTGAAGATGAGGTACCTGTTATCAAGCTTGTAAATTCACTTCTTGTAAGAGGATACAGTACAAATGCCAGTGATATTCATATCGAACCTTTTGAAAAGCATACACAGGTTCGTATGAGAATAGACGGTCAGATTATTGAGTATGTTACACTTGCAAAATCCCTTCACGCATCCATCGTTGCCCGTATCAAAATCATGGGTAACCTTGATATTGCCGAAAAGAGAGTACCGCAGGACGGTAACTTTAAGACAGTTGTTGACGGCTACAATATCAGTGTCCGTGTTTCTGTTATCCCTACGATATACGGCGAAAAGGTCGTAATGAGATATCTTTCTTCAGAAACAACCATTGATAAGGCAGGACATTTTGGTATGGAGAAGGAAGCGTATGAAAAGATGATGAAGATGCTTTCTTCCCCGAACGGTATTATATACATAACCGGACCAACAGGTTCCGGTAAGACAACCACACTTTACATGGTACTTGAGCACCTTGCAAAGCGCCCGGTAAATATTTCAACAATCGAAGATCCGGTTGAACGCGGACTCCCGAAGATAAACCAGATGTCCGTAAACGTCCCGGCAGGTCTGACCTTTAGCGTCGGACTCCGTGCACTTCTCCGCCAGGACCCGGATATCATCATGCTCGGTGAAACACGAGATGCGGAGACTGCTGAAATTTCGGTAAAGGCTGCTATTACAGGACATCTTGTTATTTCAACACTTCACACAAATGACGCCATATCTTCAATAGTCAGACTTGAAGACATGGGACTTGCTCCGTACCTCGTAGCCAACTCACTTGTGGGAGTAGTGGCACAGCGACTGGTAAGAAAGGTATGCCAGAACTGTGCATATGAAACCGAACCTACACCTGAAGAATCGGCAGTAATTGGTCCGGATATCAAGGTAATCAGAAAAGGTCATGGCTGCCATGTGTGCAACAACACAGGTTACAAGGGACGAGTTTCTATTCATGAAATGGTGCTTATTGACAAGACATTAAAACGAATGATTACCAAGGGTGCTGACAGCCAGGATATGTTTAACTATGCAGTGGAGCATCAGGGAATGAAGACGCTTGGAGAGAGTGCAATCAACCTGTCTCTTATACACATCTGACGCTGCCGACGATACTCCTTGTGT
>CAMCOJ010000105.1 GCA_945876405.1 uncultured Ruminococcus sp. | reverse complement strand
CCGTGTACCGAACGGTACGCACGGTGGTGTGAGAGGTCGGCTATTCAATTAATGGATAGCCTCCTACTCGATTATATCAGTAATATGTTTCATTTCCGTGTCCGTTATAGTGTTTCTTTATACTTTCACTTGAGCCGTATGTAAAACAGATAACTATGTTAATTATAAGAACTGCAAGATATAACACAATAGCCGAAGTTCTGGATTCTTTGGCAAACATTACGAAAACACCGGGGATTACATGAAGAACGGTGCCTATTGTAAATATATTAGCTGCCAGTTTTCTTGTTGTGTTCGACTTTACAAGCATTGCAGCTGCACCACCGATAAATATAATACCAAGAATCATATAAACCATATTGAAAGTGTCTATTATACCGGGAGTTTCTTCTTTAAGACCGCCAAATGAATAGAGAAGTGTAAGAAGTCCGGATATCATACCTGCTATCATGATAAATATAACCTGAATTCCGCCTTTTTTAGCGAGATCCGCTTCTTTTTCACGCATAAACTCTCTGTATGTTTCACGGCTTTTTTCTTCATCAAAGCTTTCCGGAACGGAGTTAAGCGAACTTTTTATAGCTCTGTCAACAGCAGTTTTCTTTGCTGCCTCAAGGTCCGGATCAGTAAACTTCGGAACATATCTCTGCTGAACAGCAGGTTCGTCATCAAGAACAGGTTTCTGAACATCGTCGAGATTTCTGCTCTGCTGTGCCTGAGGGTTCTGGCCGTACTGCTGGAACTGAGGCTGAGCAGCCTGAGGGTTCTGGCCGTACTGCTGGAACTGAGGCTGAGCCATCTGAGGGTTCTGACCGTACTGCTGGAACTGAGGCTGAGCCATCTGAGGGTTCTGACCGTACTGCTGGAACTGAGGCTGAGCCATCTGAGGGTTCTGGCTGTACTGCTGGAACTGAGGCTGAGCCATCTGAGGGTTCTGGCCGTACTGCTGGAACTGAGGCTGGGCAGCCTGTGGATTAAACTGCTGAGGAGCAGCTCCGGGTGTGTATGTGTCCGAGAGAACAGGAGCTGCAACGTCTCCGAGTCCGGAAGTTTTCTTTTCCGGAGTATATGCTGTATCCTCAAGAACAGGAGCTTCAATCCCCTCAAGAGAACGTTTTACTGATCTGGAAGGATCATAGGTTGTTTCTTCAAGAACCGGTGCCTGAATACCGTCAAGATTGTGATTGTTTTCAGCCATCTCTACTACCTCGCAAATTTGTCAGTCTCTGATAATAATCTGAGCTCTGTCAGGACCAACACCAATCATGCATACAGGACAGTCACAGAGTTCTTCAACTCTCTTAATATATGCCTTGCATGCTTCAGGGAGCTCATCAAATGTTCTGCATCCTGAAATATCCTCGCTGAATCCAGGAACAGTTTCATATACCGGCTTGCATCCGTCAAGTTCCTCAAGGGCTGCAGGGAAGTGTTCGATAACTGTGCCGTCAGGCTTTTCATATGCTGTACAGATCTTGAGATCACCAAGACCGCTGAGTGTATCGAGTTTGTTAAGTGCAATACCGTCAAGACCATTAACTCTTACTGAATGACGAACGATAACTGCGTCAAACCAGCCTGTTCTTCTTGGACGTCCTGTTGTTGTACCGAATTCGCCGCCGACATTTCTTATTGTATCACCGGTTTCATCATCGAGTTCTGTAGGGAAAGGACCCTTGCCGACTCTTGTTGTGTAAGCCTTGGCAACACCGATAATTCTGTCAATCATCTTTGGACCAACGCCTGTACCTACACACACACCGCCTGAAACAGGATGCGAAGATGTTACGTATGGATATGTACCAAAGTCGATATCCAGAAGAGTAGCCTGAGCACCTTCGAACATTATTGTCTTACCTGCCTTGTGTGCTTCGTAGCAGAGGACTGATACGTCATCAACATATTTTGCAAGCTGTTTGCCGTATTCTGTATATTCAGCGATTACTGCTTCGAGGTCGAATGCTTCACCGCCGTAAACTTCTGTGATAATTTTGTTCTTGAGTTTTCCTGTTGCCATTACCTTTTCTCTGAAGATCTCAGGGTGGATAAGGTCGTACATTCTGATACCGCAGCGTTCATATTTGTCCATATATGTAGGGCCGATACCACGCTTTGTTGTACCGATATCACTGTTGCCTCTGAATTCTTCTGAAAGGCCGTCAAGTGTGATATGCCATGGCATAACAACGTGTGTACGCGGATCTATTTTAAGATTATTTGTGGAAATATTTCTGTCACTAAGCATTTTGAGTTCCTCAAGGAAACTTTTTGGATCTAAAACAACACCAGCGCCGATGAGACAGAGAGTGTTCGGATAGAGAATACCAGAAGGGATAACATGAAGCTTATAGGTAACACCGTCGTTTACTACAGTGTGACCGGCGTTGTTTCCTCCCTGTGAACGAACAACTACTTCAGCCTTAGATGCGAGAATGTCGATAATCTTACCTTTTCCTTCGTCGCCCCATTGAGTTCCGATTACAATACTACTTGGCATGTTAAAATTCCTCATTTCAAAAATATTGTGTTTCACTTTGCAAGTGAAAACATCCGTATATATTATATCAATTTTCGAGGAAACTTGCAATAGGAAAAAGGGAAATAATAAAAAAATCCGGAGCAGATTTTCCTGCTCCGGACGGGTTTGAAATATTATTAAATTTTCCAGATGTTTTCAGCGTAGTCTGCGATGGTTCTGTCTGAACTGAATTTACCGGAGTTGCACATGTTGAGCCACATTTTTCTGCCGAAAGAGTCAGAGTCTTTGTAGTCACTGTTGCACTTAAGCTTTGCTTCAACGTAGCTTTCGAGGTCACCGAGGAGGTAGTAGTTGTCCGGTTTGTGCCAGCTTGCACCGTCAAGGAGGGAGGTGTAGAGTTCCCTGAAGTCTCCGCTGCCGCCGTCACTGAATGTTCCGTCAACGAGAGTTTCAACAACTTTTCTGATTCTGTCGTTTTCAGAAATGAGCTTTCTGCTGCTGTATTCCGGCATAATCTTTTCAAGTTCCTCAACTGTGGCACCGAATATATAGTTGTTTTCAGCTCCTGCTTCTTCAACTATTTCGATATTGGCACCGTCAAGTGTACCGAGTGTTACTGCACCGTTTGCCATGAGTTTCATGTTTCCGGTACCGGAAGCTTCTGTTCCTGCAGTTGAAATCTGTTCGGATACATCCGCAGCAGCGATAAGTTTTTCGGCGTAGGATACGTTATAGTTTGAAACAAATACAACCTTTATAAGTTTGTTTACTTCTTTATCTCTTTCGATAAATTCAGCTATTTCGTTGATATACTTGATGATGGCTTTTGCACGTCTGTAGCCCGGAGCTGATTTTGCACCAAAGATAAATGTTGTCGGTGTGAAATCCTTTATACTTCCGTCCTTTATGCCAAAATAAATATAGAGAATTGAGAATGCGTTGAGCAGCTGTCTCTTGTATTCATGAAGTCTCTTGATCTGAATGTCGAAAATACTGTCAGGATTTATTGTTATGCCTTCTCTGTCTTTTATAAATTCAGCAAGCTGAGTCTTCTTTTCCTTTTTAATCTCAAGGAATTTGCTGATAATCTGCTTGTCGTCAGCATACGGAGTAAGTTTCTTAAGTTCTGTAAGATCTGTTATCCACTTGTTGCTGCCAAGCAGGCCTGTGACAAGACCGGAGAGCTCTTTGTTGCAGAGTGCAAGCCATCTTCTCTGTGTTATGCCGTTTGTCTTGTTCTGGAATCTGTCAGGATAAACTTCGTACCATTCGTGGAGTGTTGAAGCCTTGAGAATTTCGGTATGAATCTGTGCAACGCCGTTTACATATGATGAGCAGAATGTTGCCATATTAGCCATATGAACCTGATCGTTCTTTATAATCTTCATTGTTTCAATCTTCTCTGCAGCCACTTCTCTGCGGTACATTTCTGCCATGAAGTACTCGTTTATCATAAATATGATGTCGTATATTTCAGGAAGAATTTCCCTGATAAGACTTACATCCCATTTTTCAAGAGCTTCAGGCATGATTGTGTGGTTTGTATAGTTGAATATCTTCCCTGCCTGTTCAAATGCTTCCTCAAAGCTCATTCCTTCATTTACAGTGAGAATTCTGATAAGTTCCGGAACTGAGATAACCGGATGAGTATCATTGAGCTGGATTGTGATGTATTTGCTGAGTTTCTTTATATCTCCGTGCTTTGCCTTATGCTTCTTAATAATATCATGGAGTGAGGCACTGCAGAAGAAATACTGCTGTTTCAGTCTGAGCTTCTTTCCCTCTCTTGTGTCATCGTTAGGGTAGAGCACTCTTGAAATGTCTTCAGCAAATATTTTTTCCCGGCTTGCTTCAACGTACTTCTGTTCATTGAAAAGTCTGAAGTCAAAGTCTGAAAGTGCTTCTGACTGCCAGAGTCTGAGTGTGCCGATATTTTTTACGCCGTATCCGATTATCGGGATATCGTAAGGGACTGCCAGTACTTTCTGGTCACTGAAGCATACTTCAACAGCATCTTCATCGTGTCTTACAGACCAGGCATCTCCGTACTTTGTCCAGTTATCAGCTTCTTCAGTCTGGAATCCGTTTACGATTTTCTGTTTAAAGAGACCGTACTTGTATCTGATTCCGTAGCCGTCAAGCGGAAGGCTGAGTGTGGCAGCACTGTCGAGGAAACACGCAGCGAGTCTGCCGAGACCGCCGTTTCCGAGGGCAGCGTCTTCCACTTCTTCAAGATCAGAGAGTGAGTAGCCGAATTCCTCAAATGCCTTTGAAACTTCATTGCAGATATCAAGACAGAGGAGATTATTGTAGATGGATCTTCCTATAAGGAATTCCATTGAGAAATAGCATGCACGTCTTGAATCAAGGTGGGATTTTTTGCTTTTCTTCCAGTCTGCTGAAAGATTTTTCATAATAGTATCGCTGAGAACGTTGTGAAGTACCTGAGGTGATTTAACGCCTTCGGCTCTGAGACGTTCAAGTTCTGCGTTCAGTTCACTGAGAAATGTCTGTTTGTTCATTTTCTTCAATCCTTTCATCTTCTTTTGCAGCCTGTGCGCCGCATCTGTTGTAAAGTATGTTAAGTTTCAGAATCTTTTCCTTGAGTTCATCTGAAAAATATTCCTTCTTCGCTCTGTACACCCAGTTTCCTGAGAGAGTTGAAGGAGTGTTCATTCTGCAGGAAGCGTCCTCTCCCGTAAAATCCTGAAGCTGTGCAACTGCAGCTTCCGACACGCCTGACCATACAAGTCTGAGCATAGCATCGGGTATGTCAGTTTCCTTTTTTACATTGAGATAGTCCATGCAGAATTCAAGTGTTTCTTCATCAAGTGACCTGTACCATCCGGTAAGAGTGTCATTGTCATGTGTTCCTGTATATGAATATGAGTTTGTGTCAGTAAAGTTGTGAGGGAGATAATCATTTTCCCCGTCTGAAAAACCGAACTCAACAACCTTCATACCCGGATATCCGCATCTGTCAAGCATTTCCTGTACTTCCGGTGTGATAAAACCGAGATTTTCAGCGATAATGCTCAGACTGCCGAGTTCTTCTTCTGCCTTCTCAAACAGCTCTGAATTCGGACCCTTCTGCCAGATACCGACTTCAGCAGTTTCATTTCCATACGGAATGCTGTAGTAGCTTTCAAAACCTCTGAAGTGATCTATGCGGATTGTGTCGTAGATTTCTGATGCATTTTTGATTCTCTTTATCCACCATTCGTAACCGGTTTTCCTGTGGTATTTCCAGTTGTAGAGAGGATTTCCCCAGAGCTGACCGGTAGGTGAGAAGCAGTCCGGAGGACAGCCGGCAACAGCAACAGGTGTTTTGTTTTCGTCAAGGTCGAACATTTCAGGTGTTTTCCAGACTTCAACGCTGTCGTATGAAACGTAAATCGGAATATCGCCCACTATGCTGATGCCTTTTTCATTAGCGTACTGTTTGAGTTTTTTCCACTGAGTATGGAAGATGTACTGAATGAATTTGTGAAATTTTATGTCCTTTTCAAACTGTTTTTTAGCCTTGTCAACAGCGGCCTTTTCAGCTTTTGCGAGTTCTGAAGGCCATTTGTACCATGGTGCACCGTCAAAATGAAATTTCAGACTCATAAAAAGAGCGTAGTCATCAAGCCAGTCTCTGCTTATCATTTCAAAAAGTCTGTATTCGGGTGTCGGACTGAACCGTTCAAATGCCTTTCTCAGAACGTTATATACATTATTGTAGAGAAATTCATAGTCGACGGAATCAGGATTCCTTTCCCAGTTTACAGAGGTGTAGTCTTTTTTTTCAAGTAGTCCGTCCTCTTCAAGCAGCTCAAAGTCGATGAAGTAAGGATTTCCTGCAAAGGCAGAAAAGGACTGATACGGGGAGTCGCCGTAGCTGGTAGGGGAGAGCGGAAGTATCTGCCACAGGCTTACACGACATTCTTCGAGAAAGTCTGTGAATCTGTAAGCTTCTTTACCGAATTTTCCTATACCGTATTCAGACGGAAGACTCGAAACATGAAGTAGTATACCACTTTTTCTCATAGTATTTCCCTTTCAGTTTTATTAATAATAATGATTGTCTGTATGATATGTTTTATTCATATGAATATATATGAAAAAACACAGGATAATAATATTGTTCAGGAAAAGGAGATGATATCATGAAAAAATCAGGCGAAATCATTTACGCATTTCTTTTCGGCTGCTTTCTTTACAGTCTTATCGAAATAGCAGCAAGGGGATTTACACACTGGTCAATGACACTTACAGGCGGCATCTGTTTTTCATACATTTATCATATAACAAACGGCAGTAAAATGAGCCTTGTCCGCAAATGTGCTGCGGGAGCGGTTTTTATAACATCAGTGGAATTTTTAGTCGGCATATACGATAATATAATCATGAAATGGAATGTCTGGGACTATTCCGATATGCCGGCAAATATCCTTGGTCAGATATGCCTGCCGTTTTCGCTTTTATGGTTCCTTCTCTGTTTTGCAGGCTGTTTTCTCAGCCGTGTGATAAACAAAAAACTGACAGCACAGTAAAATAAAAAATGCCGGCTGCACGAAAGAAGCCCGGGTAAAAGGCATATAAACAAACAGAATATGAAAACTGAATGTTCTGATTTCTTTATGCAAGCCGGCAGATAAATATATCTGTCATTAAATTGATACCCCTACCCCGAATATATTATTATTGTCTATTATAACATTTTTGTCATGCAGATATCAAGTGTTTTTCGTAAAAATAATTATAGTGAACGAAAAAAGATTTTTTGGTTGCTTGAAAAATAAGATTTAGGATGATATAATGGTAATAATATGAAACTGCAGAAGAAACTATAAATATACAGAATCCGCCTGTCTGTGCATTATGGCAC
>CAMCOJ010000104.1 GCA_945876405.1 uncultured Ruminococcus sp. | reverse complement strand
GGGAACCGCCCACGAGCCTGCCACGGCTCCTTACCTCATTCAGTCATACAATTTCAGCTGCTCACTGCGGAATACGTTCAGGTCACATCGCCCCCATACCCACAAAACATACACCTGTCACAGCAGGGCTGCAATTGCCGGGCACGTATTCCACAAGATGCCTTGAGGAATGGCGATTTCAGTATGGATTTGTGGAATTAAAGCCTATCGTCTGAGATGAATTCCACAAGATGCCTTGAGAAACGGCTATTATAGGTAGGTGTTGTGGAATTATTACTTATTGTCAGAGAAATATTCCACAAGATACCTTGAGAAACGGCGATTTCAGTATGGATTTGTGGAATTAAAGCTTATCGTCTGAGATGAATTCCACAACGTTCCTTGAGAAACGGCGATTTCAGGGAGATGTTGTGGAATTGTGAAGTTGCAGGATGAATTTACTAAAAAAAATATGAGCCATTTCTGCCTTTGCATGACTCATTATATATAGAACACAATTTTTATGAGATAAATCAGATATTATTGTAACGTTGAAAGGTGAAAGAGATGAAACAGACTATCAGAAAGGCTCTGGCATTATTTATGACGATTGCTCTTGTGGCAACCACCATAACATTTACTGCCGGCAATACGCTTCAGGCTGAGGAACAGGCACCGCCGGAAGTTTCTCAGGAAACCTCCGAGCCTGCCAAGGCTGATGCGCCTGCGACAACACCGGAACCGGAGAAGAGTGAGCCGGTTACGGAGACACAGACGATGAATCTTTCTCAGGATGAGCCGGATGACGAGGATTACGAATCGGCTCCGGCAGATAATGAGAAAAAGAATCCTGCTAATGAGAAAAAAGACAATGACAAAGATAAAAAGGGAAAGAAGCTTAGCGGAAGCGAGGCTGACCTTTATGTTAATGTGGCGGATCCAAAGGATGCCCTTCCGGATGGCGCTTCGATTAAGCTGAGGGAAGCTAATCCTGAGAATATTAAAGCACTGATTCAGAATTACTACGGCAGTGATGCAGAGGTGAAAGGTGTTCAGGCTGTTGACATTTCATTTGTTAAGAACGGCAATAAGCAGACACCTAACGGAATGGTTAATGTTACAATCAGCGGAATTGATATTTCCGGAGATAACATGGCTCTGTTTCATATTAGCGGAAACAGGGCAGAATACGTGAAAGAAGTTTCAGGAACTTCTGTAAGTTTCAGTGCCGGCAGCTTCTCACCGTATGCGATCGCTTCATATGTGAAAATAGACAGCAATAAGAGCGATGCTGAAGGTGGAAGTGATGATGTCCAGAATATGAGCAATAGCGGTCCGAAGACTGTTTATGTTGGAAAAAACATTACACTAACGTCTGATAAAGGTAATGATTATCATGAGTGGACGTCAAGTGACTATTCAAAGGCAACAGTAAGCGGAGCAGGCAAAAGTGTAACGGTTACAGGCGTTGCTGCGGCAAAAAACGTTACAATTACCCACAAGTACTACGAGAAGAACGGCAACAATTATAGTAAAAAGAGTGAAACGTTTACCGTCACTGTACTTGCAAATGGATCTCCTTCAACAGGTGCTACGTCACTTACTCTCGACAAGACATCTGTAATGCTTAATACCATTGGAGCGACAGAAACAGTTCGTGCCACAACAAGCGGGCTTAACGACGATGAGTTTGTTACATGGACAAGTTCAAATGAAAAAGTTGCAACAGTAAATAATGGTGTGATAACTGCCGTAGATGAGGGCAATGCAACGGTTACAGCAACTGTTACTCATTACGGTGAAAATGATGAGCCGGTAGTTTTGAGTAAGACTGTTAATGTTACAGTGAAATTCAGCGGGAAATATAATCTTTACTATTATGCATTGATTCCCGGACATCAGGCAGATACCGGAAATGCAGATGCGGACTGGCTGGGACTGGGTGTTTCAACAATTAAGGGAGCCCCTAACCCTAACTCGCTCAGTCTCGGTACACAGATTTCTTCATCATCATTTAAGGTTCCGGAACCGGGAAATGTAAAGAGCCTTTATCCGGATATTACGATAAAAGGTGTAACTTATACATATGCAGCTCCGGGAAGCGGAAACGAGACAAATGAAGGATATTACACATTAAGTCCATATAGGGTAGTTGTTGCGAATGGTGCAAATGCAGGAAATAACGGATATAACAATACTGTAAATGCAGGCATAAACACATATCACTGGGATTTTGTAATGAACCTGAATACACCGGGTGTATACACGGTAAACTTCGCTGTTGATTATCCGGGAGATGAAGGATTTGAGGCACTTACAAAGTATGCAACAAGAGTAAACGGAGGAACTAGAGAAAGCACAATTACTAAACCATCATCAAGTGATGTTCCAAGTAGTATGAGCGAAAATGGAATAAGCTATAATTTTGACGGATGGTATCTCGATGAGGCTTGTACACAGAAAGCAGATTTCAGCGGAACGATTCAGGGCAACACAACATACTATGGCAAGTATAATCCGGTTAATGCCAGATATTCGGTTGAATACTACTATGACGGAGTCCTCGACATCAGCAAAACTGAAACAAAAATTGCTAATATTGGAACAGTAATCAGCAATTATCAGGATAAGGCGTTAACTGGCTACAGCCTTGATAAAACGGAAAACCTGCCACTGACAGTTAAAGCTGATTCAAGTGAAAATGTTATCAAGATTTATTATGTCAAGAGAACTCATTCCTATACGGTTGAGCACTATCTACAGAATGTAAATGACTATGAATACACTATGGATAAGGATGCTTCTGAGAGCAAAACAGGAATAGTTGGAGAAAAGACAGCAGCTGAAGCTAAATCTTATACAGGCTTTACTGCACGGGAGTTTAACCAGGTTACAATAGCTGCTGAAGGAACGACAGTGGTAAAAATTTACTACGACAGAAACGTTCATAAGGTTACATATGAATTTACCGGTACAGTGCCAACAGAAGCGTCAACAGTGCCTTCAGAAGAAAACTACAGATATGGCGCTATAGTGACAGTTGCAGATGCAGCAACTGCGCCGGGATACACATTCAGCGGCTGGAGCCGACAGGGAAGCTTCGAGATGCAGGATGAGGATATAACAATAACCGGTTCGTTCTCAGCAAATACAAATACAGCCTATAAGGTTGAACACTATCAGCAGAATTTAGACGGTACAGGATATAATTTGGCTGATACAGAAAATTGTGTAGGCACAACTGGTAGCGAAGTTACTGCAACTGCAAAATCATATGAGGGTTTCACATATAAGGATGATATTGCAGGTACTGTGAAAACAGGAACAATAGCGGGCAACGGCAGTCTGGTTCTCAAGCTCTACTATGACAGAAACAGTTACAGAGTTCGCTATGAATATGAAGGAGCTGTACCAGAAGGCGCAACGGATCTTCCTAGTACTGTTGACTATAAATATGGTGCGGAGGTAACAGTCGCAGCTGCATCAACAGCGCCGGGATACACATTCAGTGGCTGGAACAGAACAGGAATATTCAATATGCCTGCGGAAGATGTTGTAATCTCTGGAACATTTACTGCTAACGGTGATACAGCCTATAAGGTTGAACACTATAAGCAGAATTTAGCCGATAACGGATACACTTTGGCTGACACAGACAATCGTACAGGTACTACTGGTGCTGAGGCAACAGCAATCGCGAAGACATATCCGGGGTTCACATATGATGAGACGTTTACTGGAAATGTGAAAACAGGTACAATAACAGGCGACGGCAATTTGGTTCTCAAGCTCTACTATGACAGAAACAGTTACAAGGTAAGCTACACCTATGAAAACAATGTGCCTGGAATGAGTACGCTTCCTGCAGAAAGCACTGTTAAGTTTGGTGCAAATGTTAAAGTTGCAACGAAGGCAACAGCACTGGGATACACCTTCAACGGATGGAGAACTGATGATGTAGCAGTATCAGACGGAGCATTTACGATGCCTGCCAATGATGTAGTCTTCAAAGGTTCATTCGCTGCCAGATCGGATACTGCATATACAGTTAAACACTATACCGAAAAACTGGACGGAAGTTATGAGCTTGCAAATACTGAAAACAAGAGAGGCACGACAGGAGCTCCAGCAGTTGCTGAACCTAAGTCTGACTACACAGGCTTTGTGTGGGACAATACCGTTGAGGGAACTCTTCAAAGTGGAACCATCGCAGGTGATGGCAGCCTGGTTCTTAAACTCTATTATAAAAGGGTAGAGTATAGTGTTTCATACACTTATTCCGGAGACATTCCGGGTAATGTATCATCACTTCCTGAAAAGGCTACATATAAGTATGGTCTTTCGGTAAGCATTGCTCAGGATGCAAGCGCAACAGGATATGTGTTTAACGGTTGGACAACTGACGATACAGCAGTATCAGACGGAGCATTTACGATGCCTGCCAAAGATGTTACAATAACCGGATCATTCAGCCCTGCAACCAATACGCAGTACACGGTATGTCATCTCCAGGAAACAACAGAAGGAACTTACATCCTTGTTGATTCTGAGACGCAATACGGGACAACTGGCGCGCTAACAAATGCGGCGGAAAAGCAGTATGACAATTTTACTGCTAAAACGTTTAGTCAGCAGACAATTGCAGCTAACGGAAGTACAATCATTGAAATTGAATATGACAGAAATGCCTTTCCTGTAACTTACAGTTATACAGGAGAAGTGCCTACAGGAGCAGAAGAAGCACCTGACGGATCAAACTACAAGTTTGACAAGATAGTTGATGTAGCAGGCTCACCTACAGCACCTGCAGGATATACATTCAGCGGCTGGACAACAAGTGATGCTAATGTAACCGACGGAAAATTCACTATGCCTACTAAGGCAGTTAGCTTTACCGGTTCATTCTCAGCGAATACAAATACAGCTTATACGGTTGAACACTATAAGCAGAAATTAGATGGCGACGGATACACTTTGGCTGATACAGATAATTGTACAGGTACCACAGGTACGCCTGTAACAGCAACAGCCAACGATTATCCAGGATTCACTTATAATAAGAATGTAGCAGGTACTGTGAGAACAGGAACAATAGCGGGCGACGGCAGTCTGGTTCTCAAGCTCTACTATGACAGAAACAGTTACAAAGTAACATATAAGTACAACAATGAAGAAGCTGTTCCGGGAGCAACAGACCTGCCTGAGGAAGCTACTTACCTCTATGATTCAGAGGTAACAGTTGCAGCTGCAGCAACAGCACCGGGGTACACTTTCAGCGGATGGAACAGAACGGGAACATTCAATATGCCTGCGGAGAATGTTACAATCTCAGGCACGTTTACCGCAAAGGGTGATACAAAGTACAAGGTACAACACTACCTGCAGAATGTAGATGGTAGTGAATACAGCCTGGAGGAAACTGTTGAAGCTAGTGGCGCAACCGGTACTACAGCAACTGCAAATCCAAAGAACTATGAGGGTTTCACCTTGAATGAAAAGGCAGATGGATACAAGGCTGAGGGCAAAATAGCAGGTGACGGCAGTCTGGTTCTCAAGCTCTACTATGACAGAAACAGTTACAAGGTAACATATAAGTACAACAATGAAGAAGCTGTTCCAGGAGCAACAGACCTGCCTAAGGAAGCTGCTTACCTCTATGGTTCAAAGGTGGAGGTTGCAGAGGCAGCAGCAGCGGAAGGATATGTGTTTAATGGCTGGATGTTAGGCGACAAGAAAGCAGAAGACTTCGAAATGCCTGCAAAAGACATTACAATAATCGGATCATTCAGCCCTGCAACTGACACAAAGTACACTGTTGAACATTTAGTATGGAACGGCAGCGAATATAAGGTTAAGGCAACAGATAATCTGAAGGGAACTACCGGAGCGACAGCAGAGGCTGAAGCAAACAGCATTCCTGGATATACATACTACGAAGGAAGCCCGAATGAGGTGAAGAGCGATACAATCAAACCGGATGGCAGCACTGTTCTCAAGCTTTACTACAAGAAGAATGTAACTGTAACAGTTTCCGGTACAGATACTTCCGGGGTGGTTTACGACGGAAACACCCACTATGCTGAAGGTAAGGCTGAAGCTGACTTTGAAAAGTATGATATCAGCAAGGCTGCGTTCGGAGAAAACAGTGTAATTCCTGCAGTAAGAGGAAAGAACGCCGGAACCTACACTTCAGAGCTCAAGGCTGAAGATTGCGTAAACAAAGATTCAAACTGCGAAGTAACCTTTGTTATAAAACCTTGGTCACTTAATATCATACCGAAGGCAATTTCAATCAAGCCTGATGATAAACAAAAGGTATACGGAAACCCTGACCCTGAATTCAGCGGCGAAATCAGCGGAATTGTTAAGGGTGATGAAACCGGAATTTCCGTTGAGTACTCAAGAACTGACAATTCTGAAGCTGTTGGAGAATACGATATTACTGCAGCAATAAGTGGTGAAGCGGCAGGAAACTACATTGCAGAGGTTGCTGCCGGCACACTGAAAATCAACAAAAGACAGATAACGATTACTTCTGCTTCTGCAACTAAGCAGTATGACGGATATCCGCTTACAGCACCGAGCGTTAAGATCGGCGGAATGGGATTAGCTGAAGGAGATTCTCTGATAGTAAGTTTCGGAGAAGGACAGACAGAGATAGGCAAGAGTGACAACATATTCACAGAGGTAATTGTAAGAAACAATGTGGCGATGGCTCTCTCGTCAGCTGATTCTGAAATACCTGAATATGCAATAGTATCTGACAACTACGATGTACAGAAAATATACGGAGTTCTCACAGTTACTGAAGTTGCTGCCGCAGGTGCAGAAAATGTAACTCCTGACGGCAATGCAGATGGTAACGGAGATGGAAATGGCGACGGCGGTCAGGTTATCAGAGTGACAAATGATGATAACGGTAATTACAACGTCACCACAATCGGCAACGGACAGACTCCGCTGGCCAACAGCCTGCTGGATCTCAACTGCTGCATACTCCATCTGCTGATTATGCTGGCAGCAATGCTCATGCTCCTGTGGTACACACACGACATGAAGAAGCGCCAGAGAAAGATATTCGAGCTGGAAGAACAGCTTAATGAACTGAAATAGCAGCAGCCGGATGTTGGCAGACAAAGGCTGCCGACAAACAAAGGTATCCTAAAACAAAGGCTGATGCCTGAGAAGGGCAGATGCCGGATAAACACTAAAGAGAGAAGGGGCGGTATACGCCGCCCCTTCTGATTCAAAATGAGAAGGATGGCGTTCAAAGGCATTTATTACATTTGGGCGTTATGATATAATGAAATCACTTACTAAACAGGAGGGTTTAAGAATGTTCGCACTTCATCAGTCATTGCATTCGCAATAT
>CAMCOJ010000103.1 GCA_945876405.1 uncultured Ruminococcus sp. | reverse complement strand
GTTCTGTAAAGTTTTTCAAGCTTTGAAAGCTCTTCTTTTCTTCCGATAAACATATAGAATTTTCCTTTCTGCAATTTGATGTATTACGATTTACTAATTTACGATTTACTAAATTGTATCATAGTAAATTGCAGTTGTCAATCCGTATATTTGCAAAGACACCGCATACGCTGTAAAATTCATATTCCTTTCTCTATTGACAAAGTTGTCCGGATGATATATTATTAACTTTAGAGTAAATTACTTTTGTTTCACTTTAAGGAGATGATGTTATGCGGGAAATCTTTTTATGATACTCTGCGAAAACTATATGGGACTTGTTTTCGAAAAAGTCTGCATGGATTATCTTTGTGTAAAAAACGCAAACGGAGAATTGCCGATACTTTTCACCTCCATCGAAAGATGGTGGGGGACTAATCCTGTTACTCACGGCCAGGAGGAAATTGATCTGGTTGCAAACGACGGAAAGGATTATATTTTCGGAGAATGCAAATGGCGAAATGACAAGACTGATCTTTCTGTTCTCTGTGAATTAAAAGCCAAAGCAGATATATTCAGCAAAAACAAAAACAACACCTATTATGCTCTTTTCTCAAAATCAGGGTTTACCGACGCTGTAATAAACGAAGCGAAGTCCGACAGCTCGATTATACTTGCTGATTTGAATGAGATTATGAATTTCTGATATAATAACACAACGCCCGACTGTCACATGGCTAATGACAGCCGGGCGGTTTTTATCTGAATGTGAATATTGTGCTTAAAGCACACGATTTTTGCAAAAGAATATAAAATTTAATGCGATGTAACATTTATAACAAGATGCAAAATCAAGGATAACTCTTATTTTTCAGTCAAGCGATAAACATCAGATTTTTAATCCAGTACGAACTCATACAGATAAAAATCAATGTATCCCGTGTTACCTGCGTACCAGTTCTGAGTTCCGCATTTTTTAAAACCTAAGCCTTCATACAATCTGTGAGCCGGTGTGTTGCAGCACAACGCATCCAGTCTGACAGCTTTCATACACTGTGTTTTCGCCAGATCTATGATTCCATTTACAACTTTCTTTGCAATACCACATCTCTGCTTCTCCGGATTAATACAAAGAATGTGAATAACTGCAACCTCATCATCTGCTGCATCCACATTCCATTGTACAGGGTGATAATCCTCATTCTGAAAAAAAGTTACCGCTGCTGCCGCAACAACCATATCCCCTTCTTCCGCAAAATACATATTCCCGTTTTTGATATACTCTTCTATCATATCATCTGTCGGATGCTTTCCGTATATCCACCGGCAGTATTGGTACAGGTTTTCAGTGTTATCAGCAACATACCTGTAATAGTTTTCTAATTTTTCAATATCTCCGTACTCAGCCCTCTTTAACATCATTTTTCCCCCTTTTTTAATTTGCATCTTCACGCATTGAAATACATACCATAAACAATAAAGCCATGTATGCCATCCAATGAGCCTTTGTATGTTTCCTGACACATCATGCACCTTGGTTCTTCCATTGGAATACCGCTTGTGGGAAAAATGTTATATTCTGATGATGTTCTGAATCCCACCTTATTGTGAAACTTATAGTTTCCTTCAACAGTTATTCCTTTAAATCCCATTTCTTTTACTTTCTCAATTTATCTTCCGCCTGAGTTTCCGCTCTAATCCTGTCATCCCACAGAACGATTTTTTCGTTTAACATGGAATCAGCTCCTTCTTTTCATCTGTATATCCGTCATATCCATTAACTCTGTCATACATCCGGATTATCTGAAACGGCAGAAGTATCTTGAACCTCTGCTTTTCCCTTTCTATTTTACAACCGTTTCAATTCGGCACTCATGCCTTTTGGATTTTTCATTGTAATTAATCCCGACAAGCAGAATCTCGCCGCTGAATGCCTGAAGTTTTTCTGTATATTTCCTGTTTTTTATCTGTTCTATTGCGCCTTCAGCAGTTTTATCATATTTGAGCTCTGCAATAACTGCCGGCGAGACAACACCTTTTCGGGGGATAAATGCAAGATCTGCAAATCCTTCACCTGATGAAAATTCCCTGATTATTTCATACTGATTTCTTGCTGAATAATATGCCAGTGCAAGTGTTACAGAAAGAGAGAGCTCATTGTTATATGTGATAACGGAAGAATTCTGACGGTGAACCTCTTCTATGATATCAGCAGTTTTCTTTTCATCACGTGCCAGTGTTGCCCGGAGAAGTTCGTCTGATTTTCGTATTGAATTTGTTACTTCTTCCCAGCCACCGTCCCTGATACAGTTTATAAATTCCTGCTGCACTTCCTTGTTTGGTATCCATGCCTCACCTGTTTCTACACTGTAAGTCAGGTACCCAAGATGGATAAGCAGAGTAACTACATCATCAGCTGACTTAAATGTGGTCATATCATTCTGGAAAGTTTCAGTGCATACTTTAATTCTTTCCCCCGCAATCATCTTTATAACAGACTGTTTCAAACCGTCCATATCCACCTGTATAAAAACTTTCAGAGCCTCAAATGTTTCTGTTTTTGTCCAGTAGTTGTCAAACGAATTTTCCGTTACAGCCTGAACCACTGACTGAGGATTGTATATTTCATATTCATTTACCCTGTATCCGTCATACCATCTTTTCAGTTCCTCAAGCTGTTCAGTATTTTCACCGCAGATCAGTCTGATATCTTCTTCAGTAAATCCGGTAAACCCGGCAAATTTTTTCTGATTGGTCATTGTATATTCACGGTACATATTCAGTGCCGAATGCTCACCATATTTTTTTACCGGAAAAATACCTGTTGCATAGTCAAGTGCTACATATTCCTGCTCCTTCAGTAAGTCACGAAGAAAATCAAGATAGTATTTCTGACCTTCCGTGTCATGCTGAAACACCCTGAATACCGTGTCCCATTCGTCGATTATAAACACAAACGGAATTCTTTCCTCTGAATATATTTCTGCGAAAATTTCACACAGTGAATAATCATCATCATAATCCATGTTTCTGTAAGTTTTTTTCAGATCACGTCTTAACACTTTTTCAATCCTGTCAGTCATTTCCTTTCCACCTGATGACTTTGACGCAAATTTGCGGACATCAAATTTTACAACATTGTATTTGTTAAGATGTTTCTTAAAATCCAGAGTTTTTGAAACAGCAAGGTTTTCAAATAAATCTCCGGAATCACAGCCTCTGCTGTAATAAGCAGAAAGCATATTTGCCGCCATTGATTTTCCGAATCTTCTCGGTCGGCTTATACAGATATGACGGTCTCCGGTTTTAATAACTGAATTGGTAATTTTTATCATCATTGATTTATCAACATATATTTCTGAATTCACTGCCATTTCAAACAAATCATTTCCCGGATTCAGATAAATTCCCATCTTCCCGCCTCCTGTAAAATATCATTTTTTATCACTTTTTTCATTTTCACGCCTTGAGTGAATTTCATATTTCGACAAAATCAAATTTATCTTCTGAACATATTATAACATGTTCCGGAACTTAATTCAATGCAAAAGCCAGATAAATGTATATCACCGCATACGCTGTAAAAATGCATATGCGGTGATTTATTTCGGAATAATTCAATTTACTTCATCTTCACCAGAAATAATTTTCACATCTTCCGGTGTACTTCAGTTTTCCTCAGGAATATCAACTGTGCCTCCGATAACTTCAGGATATTCAAAACCTTGACAGTGGTAAAACGCATCGTCGCAAATGATTCCGTCACCTGATTTGAAGGTAACAGTTTTCAATTCTCCGCAATCGTAAAGGCTGTAGCTGCCGAGAATTGTGATTTTTTCCGGGAAAACCAGATCTGTTATTGCGGTTCTGGCAAATACATGCTCGTTAATCTGTGAAACGCTCTCAGGTATTTTAATCTCTTTAAGTGAGGAACAGTCTGAAAACAATCCTGCATTAAGTGTTTCAATGCCTGAAGGAAGCTTTACACTTTCAAGATTTGCACAGCCTGAAAATGCATTAACGTCTATTTCCGTTACGGAATCAGGAATAACAACAGACTTCAGTGCTTCATTACCATGGAATGCCAGAACGCCTATTCTTTTGATTCCTTCTGGAATCTCAACAGTTTCGGAACTGCCTCTGTATCTGAAAAGAACGTCTCCTAAAACCATGAATTCTTCATCATTGTTATCGAGAAATGGTGTATTGTATAAAGCCATTGAGTCAACCTTATTGACTTTTCCGGCATTCTCTATACTTGTAAGTGAAGGACAGTTGCTCAGTGCCTTTTCGCCGAGTACTTCAACAGTGTCTGAAAGATTAACGGTTTCAAGACACGGGAGATTGCTGAGACATTCTATCTCAGAAACGCCTTTTTTTACTTCTATATTCCTGATATGACTTCTGCATTCATTCCAGTCTTTTTCAGGAAATTTGTATTCAGAAACCGGGTAGATGCACATCTTTCCTTCTCTGTCAACATCCCAGCAGTATATTTTTTTATTGTTTTTGGTTAAACATCCCCTGTCAGTAACCTCTCTTGCAAGCTTTACTATGTGCTGTCTGTAAAGTGCAAGATCACAGAGTTCAACCTTACCGTTTCCGTCAATATCTCCGGTAAACATTCCGTCCTCACCCTTGACGCTCTCAGTTCTGTCAGCAAGAAGAATTGAAAGCAGTGACAGGTCAGTTACATCTGTAAGGTCATCTCCGTTCATATCACCGTTAATTACTCTGTAAGTTTCATCTTCAGCGGAATCATCTTCAGAATAATTATTTATCGTTACATCTGCTTCAACCGTCGTAAGCAATTCGCTGCCGTTTGAAGTATATGAAAGGACAAATGTGTTTTTTCCGTTTTTCAGAACATCCGGTGATACAATTACCGTTTTCCCGGTTACATCCATCGGAGAATAACCGCCTCCCGGGAAAATATAACCACTATAGAGATACGCATCCTCATACATATCAGCCACAGATCCTGAGATTGCTTTAACATTAAGTCCATGTGAAATCAGGTCATCGATTGTTATCTGCTCCCCGTTTTCCACTGTAAATGAACGGTCTGCCATTTCGGCCTGTATCGCTCTCATCGGCACGCCTCTTGCACCTGCTCTGTCCGGCTCCTCAGACGGACAAAGCAAAACCGATGAGGCTGCCATGATGCATGAAGCAAATAACGCTGTTGTTTTCTTAATTGATTTCATAATTATTTCCCCTCTCTGTTCTAAATATTAAGAATATTCAACTGTGCCTCCGATAACTTCAGGATATTCAAAACCTTCACAGTGGAAAAACGCATCGTCGTAAATGATTCCGTCACCTGATTTGAAGGTAACAGTTTTCAATTCTCCGCAATCGTAAAGGCTGTAGCTGCCGAGAATTGTGATTTTTTCCGGGAAAACCAGATCTGTTATTGCGGTTCTGGCAAATACATGCTCGTTAATCTGTGAAACGCTCTCAGGTATTTTAATCTCTTTAAGTGAGGAACAGTCTGAAAACAATCCTGCATTAAGTGTTTCAATGCCTGAAGGAAGCTTTACACTTTCAAGATTTGCACAGCCTGAAAATGCATTAACGTCTATTTCCGTTACGGAATCAGGAATAACAACAGACTTCAGTGCTTCATTACCATGGAATGCCAGAACGCCTATTCTTTTGATTCCTTCTGGAATCTCAACAGTTTCGGAACTGCCTCTGTATCTGAAAAGAACGTCTCCTAAAACCATGAATTCTTCATCATTGTTATCGAGAAATGGTGTATTGTATAAAGCCATTGAGTCAACCTTATTGACTTTTCCGGCATTCTCTATACTTGTAAGTGAAGGACAGTTGCTCAGTGCCTTTTCGCCGAGTACTTCAACAGTGTCTGAAAGATTAACGGTTTCAAGACACGGGAGATTGCTGAGACATTCTATCTCAGAAACGCCTTTTTTTACTTCTATATTCCTGATATGACTTCTGCATTCATTCCAGTCTTTTTCAGGAAATTTGTATTCAGAAACCGGGTAGATGCACATCTTTCCTTCTCTGTCAACATCCCAGCAGTATATTTTTTTATTGTTTTTGGTTAAACATCCCCTGTCAGTAACCTCTCTTGCAAGCTTTACTATGTGCTGTCTGTAAAGTGCAAGATCACAGAGTTCAACCTTACCGTTTCCGTCAATATCTCCGGTAAACATTCCGTCCTCACCCTTGACGCTCTCAGTTCTGTCAGCAAGAAGAATTGAAAGCAGTGACAGGTCAGTTACATCTGTAAGGTCATCTCCGTTCATATCACCGTTAATTACTCTGTAAGTTTCATCTTCAGCGGAATCATCTTCAGAATAATTATTTATCGTTACATCTGCTTCAACCGTCGTAAGCAATTCGCTGCCGTTTGAAGTATATGAAAGGACAAATGTGTTTTTTCCGTTTTTCAGAACATCCGGTGATACAATTACCGTTTTCCCGGTTACATCCATCGGAGAATAACCGCCTCCCGGGAAAATATAACCACTATAGAGATACGCATCCTCATACATATCAGCCACAGATCCTGAGATTGCTTTAACATTAAGTCCATGTGAAATCAGGTCATCGATTGTTATCTGCTCCCCGTTTTCCACTGTAAATGAACGGTCTGCCATTTCGGCCTGTATCGCTCTCATCGGCACGCCTCTTGCACCTGCTCTGTCCGGCTCCTCAGACGGACAAAGCAAAACCGATGAGGCTGCCATGATGCATGAAGCAAATAACGCTGTTGTTTTCTTAATTGATTTCATAATTATTTCCCCTCTCTGTTCTAAATATTAAGAATATAAAAATTCTTCTTTTTAAACAATTTTATCACAATGACTTGTGATTGTCAACCAGTATAGTACACAAAATCAACATTACAAATATAGTCATCTAATTGAAATTGAAAATCATTTCTGATATAATATTAATAGTGAAAAATAGTGAAATAATAGTGTAATTTTAATGGAGATTTTTATTATGATTAAAGTGACTGTAACCAATGAAATACTTAAAAGAATTTCTGCAATTGAAGAAAACCGGTTTTCTCTGAATACAATTGAACTCCCTTCGGTAACAAGGAATAAGCTGAGAAAAAACTCCAGAAAAAAGAGTTCATATGCTTCCAATAAAATTGAAGGAAATCCACTTACTGAACAACAGGCAAATGAAGCAATTGACAGTGATCCTCACAAGCATTTTCTTAAACCCGAACAGGAAATTCGAAATTATTATCTTGCATTGAATTTACTTGACGAGAAAATAAAAAACAGAGAAGCACTGTCAGTAAAACTAATACTTGAAGTACAGGCATTAGTTGAAAAAGGTGCTTCCAAAGAAAAGATTGGTTTGCGTGGAGAAATGCCACCAGGAGTGTTAT
>CAMCOJ010000102.1 GCA_945876405.1 uncultured Ruminococcus sp. | reverse complement strand
TACACAAGGAGTATCGTCGGCAGCGTCAGATGTGTATAAGAGACAGGAAGTATAAGAAGGCGGCTAACTGACATACCTGCCAGAAAAGCTCTAATATCATTATCTGTATAATACAGTTGCTCCACTGTTCCTGCATAGTTTTTAACATGACTGACCAGCTCACGCAGCGATTGAATCGATGTGCGCTGAATACGTTTCGTAACATCATCTATAAAGTCCTGTGCTTCGGTTTCGGTATCTACCTTGGTTAAAGACGGACATGTATCGCCTGTTCTGCTTTCAAGCGCAGTCTTATGACTTTCTAATTCCTGAAGAAGATGTTCATTTAACGCATTTGTAGCTTCAACCTCCTGCTTGACAATTTCCAGTTCTTTAGTTGCATTTCTTGCTGCAACTACCTCTTCACGATATCTGTTTCGTTCCTGCTCCAATGCTTCATTTTCACGTTCAAGATTTTCAACTTTCTGTGCTTTTTCTTCCAGAGCCGATATTGAAGAGTTATCCGGATAGCGACTATATATCGCAGCCAGACTTTCATACTTTTTCCTGAATTCCTGAAGAGCTGAAACAACTTCATTCATAGATGCGATGCGAGTTCCTTTTTCAGGATCTTCTATCTCGGTCTTTATGGTGTCCATCAATACCTGTAGCTTTTCCAGTCTGTCTGCCAAAGCCTGATAACGTTCCTGCAATGCCTGATATTTACTTCTTTCATCAGTTAGTTCTGTTTCCAGAGCCGTAATCTTTGCAGGATTAGCCGCATCATATCTGCTTTTACGGTTCTGAAGATCTTCCTTCAACTCAGCAATAGCTTCTTTCTCGTCTTCTATTTTACGAGTAGCCCGCTCAAGCTTACGGTTTCCTTCATTTAAAGCAGCTTCACGATCTGCAATATCTTTAATCTGTCTGGTAAGATCATCTATCTGAGTTTGCCATGCCTTCCTTGCCTCTTCTGCGGCTTCCTTAAGTGTAGCTAAACGTTCTTCATCCGCTTTTTTGCGAACATCCGCAGCATAAGTATCAGCATTAGATTTTACAGAGTCTGCTTTTTCAGTTGCTTCATTGACAGTTTTCTCAGCATTATTGTACTTATCCTGAATCTCATCAAACTGTTTCTGTAATTCATCCCGCTGCTCTTCGAGGTCTTTCTTCTTAGCTTCAAGCTTTTCCAAAGCTTCTTCAGCTTCTTTAGCAGCCGCTTCCGAGACAGTCTTAGCCTTTTCCCATTCGTCTATTTCCTGCAAAGCCTGCTGCAGTAACGCTTCCTTGTTTTTTTCAAATTCAGCCTGATTAGCACTTGAAGCCAAATCATCTTTAGTGACAGGTTCTGAATTTACGTGAGAAGATGTCACTCCTTTAGATTCTACTGAAGCATTCTGTACTACAGGACGCTGCGGTTGAGATTTATTCTTATTTCTGTTTTTAGCTTTTCCCATTTTATCAATCCTCCCTGAATGCTTCTAAAAGATTATTGATCAATCCAAATACACTAGCCATATAAAAATCGTAATCATTATTGGTGAAACGGTCGTCCGTATCATGAGAAACCTTTTTCCTAATACGGTTCAGCTTATCAATCATTTCGTATTTTTCTTTAATATTCGGCTGATGAAGGAACCGTTTGATCTGAACGCTGCCAAGATGATACTCAATAACCAGCATATTAATAAACTTTTCTACGATACTATTTCCATAAGTATTATTAAGTCTTCCTAATACAGTACTCAAATATCGTTCTTTCATCCACTGAAGTGTATCCTCCGGCAATCCGGCAGTTGAACAAATATGTTTCTTGTAAATAACATATCCGCAGGTATGTATATCATCAAATGCTTTTTGCTGTATCAGATTCAGTTTTGCCTGATCTATATTGCGAAAACAAGCATTAAACAACCCTTCAACCACACTTCGGGCAATGTTATTAACAATGTTTTCTTTTTCAAGAAGACTACCCTGTCTCTGCATAAGGCTATAGATCCGCTCCATATCTTCATAGATGTATGTAAAACGGGATCTGAAGATCTTCAGAAGAGGAATCCTTTCCATTACAAACACCTGAAAATCCTTTTTTGAGGTGTTATATGACGGACTTAGCTTGCAAATTTCTCTGTTAAGGAAAGTCTGAAAATCCTCTTCGTCAAGATAAGTACTGCCAGACTGTTCAAGCCATTGTATCTGCCTTAGAAAATAACCATTATCAATACCGCCAAAATCAAAAGGTGATTCTGCTCTGTATCCGCCCGGATAACATGGATCTATGATTATCCTCATACGAAGATATACCTTTTTTGGTGCTTTTTTTAACGCTCTGATAAACATGTTTCCTTTAAGAGAAGTGGATTTATCATTATTATCAGTAGCATCAAGTTCTTCAGCTTCTTCATCAAAGGATTCAAGATCAGCAAATATATCTACTGCTTCCTCTTTGCTAATATTCCCGTCCTCTAATTCCTTTGCAGTTTCGAGGTTTCTGAAATACAACTTATAGGCTTTCTTAAGGGCAGACTGTTTTATTAACGGTGAATCAAAGGTTTTATCCACATCATCTTCAAGTGTGATAAGAAGTGGAAGAGATTCACCACGAAAAAGTGAGATCTGACCAACATCGCCCTGATAGAAAAACGGAAGCACTTCTTTTTTTATCGCATTTACAAACATATAACCATACTGCGATTCAGATGAAGCTCTTTCCTTTATAGTTCCGTCAAGATACTTTTTTCCATCCTCGGTAAGCTTCCATGGTTTACCGATTTCCCGCAGCGTATACGCCTTTACTTCGAGTTGAGACAATATCTCTTCTATCAGACTTTCCGTAGCATTTAATGTCTGTGAAATACCATGTGCTGATAGTCCCAGTGAAATAAGTTTCAACACGGTTTCTTCATAGGCATCAAGGTGATTCTGCATAGGCGGAGTAGCTTCACATTCGACAGCCAGGACCGGAAGTGCTACATCTATTGCCTGAGCATCTTCGTTATAACGCCTCATATTCAGAATATCAATACTCACGATAGCATCCTCCTCCATTTATAGCACATATCTCAAATAGTTTTGAAAAGCAAGGAATTTGAATTAGAGTATCGGCATCTCCATAAACCGCAAGCTGTCTTATGGATCTGCTGAAGGCAACACAAAGACGATTAGGCTTTTCAAGAAAACCAACGACCGGCTTTTCCCCGTTCTTAGGTGAATTAGCACGAACGCAGGACAACAGAACATAATCAAATTCCTTTCCCTGAAATGCATCTACCGAACCAATTTCAATATTTCGCTTTTCTTCTTCATTTAGGAAACTATCCAAATGAGTTTTTAATAATTTTACCTGTGCAGAGTAGAATGTTATTATACCTATACTTGCATCAGGATCAATATCAAGTATTTTTCTGACATCTTCTCCAATAAGCTCTGCCTCTGCCCATCTGCTCTTGGATACGCCAGATGTTTCAACACCCCTGGAAAGAGGAATATTAACAAAAGTAAGTGCTTTACCATTGTTTATCTCCTTTGGACTTCTTCTATCCTCAGCAGTAATGGATTTGGAGGTTTTCAGCATTCCATCATAAAAGGCCTCACTTACAAAGCTGCAGATATCGGGATGCATTCTGAATTGATGTGTCAGTGCGATTGCCTTTCGGCGCTGACCATTCGAGAACATATCAAAAAGCCGCTCGAAAAGGCTTTTTTCTATCTCAGGTATATCCTTGAATTTTGGATCATCCGCCAGCATTTTAAGAACATCAGGTTCAAGCATGTGCGGAAGTTGTTTGTGATCCCCGACCAATACGAGCTTTTTACCCATAGACATTGGAATAAACAAATCCAGAGGATTGGCTCTTGCGGCCTCATCGATAATTACAAGATCGAATGTTTTATCACTGTCTCCATGAAGATCAAGACTGGTCTGACATGTTGCAGCCGTGGTCATAGAATACTTCTTTACTATATTTTCATAATCCTGTTCAAGACGAACTAAAAACTCGCTAAGTATAAGAGACTTTTTACTCTCCATTGTGGACAGCGTGTTCAGATAATGCTTTGAAAACACATTTGCCAAAGTTAAAATGCATTCGTTAATCTTGTCCTTATCCTGAATATCAATAACGATATGATTCTTGCAGAATCTCTTTTCAAGCTCATTAACTGCATTTACATAATTATTGAAATCATTCTCTGAAAACTCATCTTCTGTAACTTTTTCAATAGCCTTACATAGATCTTCATCTATTTCCAAATCTTCATTGACTCTGATATATGCCGCTAATTTTCCTGCATTTCTGGCTCCGTCATCCTCAAATGCTTCAGCTGTTATTCTTTGAGCCTTTATTCTTTTAACGATCAGATCTTCATAATCATCTCCGGAGGAAGCTGCTTCTGCTGACATGATAATTGCCTTTGCCTCAGCAACTAGACTTTCAGGATAAGCAATTTCAACATAATCAAGATAGTGGTTGATCAGATCCAATGCTTTATCCAAGGGTTCACCTGCATTTTTATATGAAAGGAACTCATCGTCCAGCGCTCTTTTTTTCTCAACGAACTCCGGAGCTGCATTGTCTTCAATCATTCCTGATATAGTACTACATAACCCACTGTACCATTTTTCTAGTGACCGCTGATATTGTTCTTTGGTGCTATCCGATGATCTCTTTGCAGTTTTACGATATGCAGGGATATCACCAGGCAACGGTGCAGAAATAGCATTATCAACCGCCTCGTTCTGAAAGCTTGAAATCAGAATTTTAGGACTTCGCAAAGTATGCTCAGGATTAGCCTTTTGAAGCTGTTTTTCTTCCGCCTCAAAAATCTCACGGAATCGTTCACATATTGCTTTTATAACTGTAGTCTTTCCTGTACCCGGAGGTCCCTGTATTAATGCTATATCCGGTGTATTAACTGCTAATTCAAGGGCTTCTGTCTGCTCTTTGTTCAGTTCGTTTGCTCGTTTAAAGTTTCTGCGGAGCTGTTCTGTAACAGCCTTATGTTTTCCCCATGCACTAGGAAGCTCATACCTGGATGTACCAGTCTCAATAAGCTCAACTATTGATTTGATCGGTGCTCTGTGCTTTATCATACGTTCCCTGGCAGCAAGTCTTCTGGCCATGATAGACATATCGCCGGCAGTATAAAGCTTTAATACTCCCTTAAAAGGTATTTCGTCGACAGAATCATTTGTTTCATAGAATGTTGTGATCTTATTGCCTATGATTTTTTTTACCTGACCAACAGCATATTGCTTTTTTCTTTTATGATCATTCAGTTCGTCTTCAGCTGATTCTCCCTCAGAAGCTCCAAGCTCATTTCCTCTAAGAAAATCATCTAATTCTTCATCAGTTTCAAATTCATATGTTACTCCGTTTACTTCTTGTATTGGTTTACATGAACTGTACTTAATCTCTCCGAACTCCTCACTTTCAGCAATCAAAAGTTTTTTGCTGAGTGCATCATATGCTTCCCAACGTGCAAAATAAGATGCCGGATTTGAAATTTTCTCAATATCGGCAGCCAGCGCTTCATTTACGAACGGCATATCAGACTGTTCTACAAAATTGATCTCCGGTGCAACAAAAATGTCTACCGGTACATCATATTTATCTTTCAGATAGCCGACACTGTCTGCTATTATCCCTCGGACTGTATTCTGTGCAATTAAGAACCTTTTACCACCAATAAATCTGATATTGGCGTTCTGCTTCTTCTTATTCTTATAATTCAGACAGAACAGTGCCGGCATTCCAAGCTGATTCCACACATAATCATGCTTAAGCTTCTCAATAGTTGTCTGTTCAAGCAACTTATCCGTTACGATAATCGTTATTGCCGATTTATACTCAGTTACAGACTGAAATGTGTATGTCTGAATCTCAATGCTGTCATTATTAACGCCATCAATCAGAAACATACATCTGTAAGCATCACTATGCTCTCCTTCAAACATATCAAGAAGGTAATCAGCCGTTTGAGGGCTCGCTTTACACAGTACTGATTTATTTTCTTTTGCTCCTTCTCCGTACTGGTTCACAAGAAAACTCTGTCTATCCTGTGTTGGCTCAATACGAACGAGTATACCTGTTGTAAAACGAACTGAAGTATCTTCAAAACTCAGTTTTATTTTTAATCCCATAGCGGGATAGATCTCAGATATCTTCATACTGCTTCCTCCAAGAATCTCGCTTTTCTAATAAACGAATACTCATTACCTGCTACATCTATTGTGACAGAGTCTCCGCTATTAATCTCAAAGCAAATATAGTCACCATTCTGCAGCAATACTGCCTTTTTATTTTCTACATCAATATATTTTCCTGTACTGAATTGAAACACAACTATACCAGCCTTATCAAATTCGTTATACGCCCAGTAGCCTTCATCATTTTTGGCAATTGTCATAAAATTTTCAGCTGAAAGCTTATCCTTTGAAGGATCATCATACCTAAGAACATATAAGCTTTTTATCTGATTTTTTCCTTCCCGAAGAATATATGTATTAACTAATTTTCCTTGTCTGCTGCCATCTGCAATCTTGCCCGTTCTATAATTTTCACCTTCGGTAAGTACATCATAGAAATTCAGCCTTGCCTTTGGCTTGGAAACCGCATCGCACCATGGGCACCCCTCATACACTTTTCCTGATTTTCGTGGATAATGCCATGCTCCGCACGAAGAACATTTAATGACTTTATTGCTGGCTTCAAGAAGAGCGAACTCAAACTCTTTTGCTGACGGCCTTTCTATACGGTTCTTTTTACCGTTTACAAAGCATCGCTCAAATAACAGCTTTAACTTATCTGTAAAAACAATATCCGCCGGAAGCATGTTTGTAGAATTCCCATCATTAACATAATCATATTTTCCTGCAAGAGCAGCCTCTTCATCTTCTGGAGTTCCATCCAGAATATCATCGCTTATATACGGATGACCTACACGAAGAAGCTCGAATAAAAGTACTGCTAGTGAATAATTATCAGACAATACATCCGGATTCTTCTGGCGGCTGATTACTTCAGGTGCTATGTATCTCGGAGTTCCAAGTACAGCTGCAGTCCCTTTTCCAGCCACATAAATATTGTCTACATCTATCATTTTGATTGATGCACCCTTACTCGTCCGTACCAGAATATTATTACCTGAGATATCACAGTATGATAAATTGCTTCTTTCTAATTCTCCAAAAGCTTTTGCGATAATATACCCGATAAAAATACGTTCTCTCAAACCAAGTCCCTGATTATACCACTCAGAAAAGGACATATTTTTATCCTGTATAAGGTATGAATTAAGCGGTTTATGATCTTCTACTTTATCCATAACATAGCCAGTATAAGGCCTGTCTACGATATCTATTATTTTCACAAAGTTCC
>CAMCOJ010000101.1 GCA_945876405.1 uncultured Ruminococcus sp. | reverse complement strand
ACTTGAAGCTATTTATATCATTTCAGAAATCAATTGAATAGACACGTTATATTTTACGCTTACCTGTAAATCGTATGCCCGATATGATACTCGGACACGGTTGCTTTTGTTTCGTTCATAGCGAATTTTTCTCCTTTAGCTTGTCTATCTCTATGCTTATAGGTCAGAGGGCATCGCTTTATATCTCTTACCCTCATGGTTGTTGGTTGTGATTATAGCCGTGAGGGACGGCATTGCTGCCGCCCCTCTCACAGCTATCGTTTTGTTGTCGGAAATATGTTAATCCTTGTAGGAATTATCTCCGAAGAAAGAAGTCTGTCAGACAGCAACATCATCGTCAGAGCCGTTGCCCGACTTGCTGTCGGCATCGTCAGAGCTATCGACCAGCCCCTCAATGTCAGCATAGGACATTCCGCTGTCGGTCAGCTTGCCGATCAGCGTATGCTCCGCAGTGACTGCATCGAGAAGTGCCTGCCCCTCAGCACCGCCATAAAGCTGTGAGAGCTTATCGTAGGTGTAGAGTTTGCTGTCCGTAATAATCTTACGGCGGCGCTCATAGGCTGCCTGAATAGAACTGTTCAGCTTGTTGAGCTTTGCCTGATTCTCAGACAGCACTCCGTCCATGACGGTATCAGCGGAGTTGTCAATGACCTCACTCTTAGCCTTCTTACTCATTCGCATCACCTATTTTCGGTTTTGAGTATCGCAGGATTTGATTTAACCCCACGATAATATTATAGCGCGAAACATAGTCCCATGTCTATTGATATTGCGCTCAAACTTTCCGTTCCAGTGAAATTATCCAGTTCGACATATTGTTATGGGGAAAATGAAAAAAGCTGCGGAGCGGAGTTCGCTCACACAGCTATCAAGGAGAAGTAATTATCTTCAATCACTATTCTGTTTTTCAATACATCCTTTATGATTGCAATATGGACATCTGATTTCATAATAATCATCGGAGTGAATTGCAAACAGAAGTTTATTCCATTTTGCATTAAATTCCTTAGAACAGGCTTTACACTGGAATTTATGTTTTGAAAGCTGTTTAGCCCATAATATACAAGCAACCAGTGCGGTAACGATAACTATAACTGTAATGATAATCCATTCCATATTACAAACACCTCACAATGATAAGCGGACAAACATCCTTGCGTTGTATTATACCACAGCAGTCCCGAAAAATCAATACCCAATTTCATCAAACTGCCGCCCAGACTGCGCAATAACTGCGCCGAGCCTGTTTACAATTTCAGAAGTGATGATAATAGAGAACATCACGCAGGAGCGTGAGCGAGTATGACCGCCGATGGTGCTGCGGAGATTGAAGTCGCATAGCTCCAAATTCGATGACGGAGCATTGAAAGCCTGCGTGATATGCAAATCCCACAGGCTGGAAATATGCGCATAGCGCAACAAAAATAACAAGCATTGTATTTTGCGCCGCACAGCGAGCGAAAATACCAAATGCTTGTTTGGGACACCCCAAGCCCCGAAATGACCGCACAGCGGTCAAAGAATAATCGGCTTACGCCGAAATAAAGATAAAGGAGACACCACTATGGAAAATGCAGAACGCAAGAGGGAGAAGAAGTCCTACACTCTTAATGTGAGGTTCACGGAATCGGAAATGCAGGATATTCTTGCAAGGTGTGAGCAGTACGGGTACAAGAACAAACCCTAGTATATCCGTGATTGCGTCAGGGCGAGAGTTGATCTCACTCCCGACCGCACCGAGATCGCTGAAACCAACAGGCTTATGAAGCGTATCGGTGCAAACATCAATCAGATACTTGTCCGACTTTACAGCACAGGTCACATCTATGCCGAGGATATTACTGAGATAAAGAAAGGGGTAAACGAAATTTGGCATACACTTCTATCCATACGATCAGGGCAACAGTCAGCGCAGCGATCGCTTACATCACAAACGGAGATAAGACCAGGGGCGGTGTATATGTCAACTCTTATGCTCGCCGAGCCGACAGTGCAGGAGCAAGCGAGGACTTCCGAGCCGTCCGAAACACAGGAACAGGACGCACCCAAATCCTTGCCTATCACATGATTCAGAGTTTTGCCTCCGGTGAAGTTACTCCCGAACAGGCTATGCAGATCGGAGAGGAGCTTTGTGACCGTTATCTGAAAGGCGATTATCAGTATGTTATCGCCGTCCACAATGATAAAGACCACTTGCACTGTCATGTGATTTTCAATAACACCAATCTGTGTAACGGATTGAGCTTTACCACCGAGCATAATCAAGGCAGGAAGAACGAAAGAGCGTGGGCGTGAAAAGTACAGACAGAAGAAGCTCACTCAGCAGAGAAAGAAAGATACACTTGAATAAAGAAAGGATACGATAACGTGAGCAAAATAGGATATATCCGTGTTTCTACGGAGCATCAGGAAACAGCGAGACAGCAGGAGATCATGTGCAGTTATCAGGTTGACCGCATCTTCTCCGAGAAGCTGTCAGGAGCGAACACCGACCGCCCTCAGCTCAGGGCTATGCTTGATTATGTATGTGAGGGCGATACGCTCTATGTGGAGAGCATCAGCCGTCTGGGTAGATCTACAAAGGACTTGCTGAACATCATCGACACGCTCACCGAAAAGGGCGTTACCCTGGTTAGTCACAAGGAAAACATCGACACTGACTCGCCTGCGGGCAAGTTCATGTTGACCGTGTTCGCAGCCCTGTCTCAGCTTGAAAGAGAGCAACTCAAACAGCGACAGCGTGAGGGTATCGAGATTGCAAAGGCTCAGGGAAAGTACACAGGCAGAAAACCGATTGAAATCGACTGGGAGAAATTCGGAAAGCTGTATACCGACTGGAAGTCCAAAAACATCACAGGCAGGGACTTTATGCGAAGAATGGATTTATCCGTAAATACGTTTTACAGGCGATTACACGAGTACGAATCCCGAAATAACCTCGTTCCGTTCGCCAACCTTGACAGAACCTGATAGAAATGCTGTCAGGTCGTGCCGACGGTGAGAAACTCAGAAACAGCTCAGATTTCTCACACGTCGGGCAATTCATTGTAGCATTTCTCTCAGAACCCGTCAAGGTCAAGCCGCCTTTGGCGGTGGCTGCATTATGCCTCCGGTTCAAAATCTAAAAACAGCTCTGCTATCAGGCATAACAAAAGCACTCCTCCAAATATTTGAAAGAGTGCTGTATGTCATTAGGGTTATCGTTTGTTATGGAACGTTCCATAATTTTTGTTTTGAATTGTGTGGAACAGATTTTTACTGTTCCAATAGGCTAAGGCTTATTAAATCAACCCATTTGTTATATTATGTGAGAAATGCATATCATATAAACTTGGCTTTATGATTCAAATGTATATTTGCGAGGCGTTCATGAATATTATGTAGATTTCAAATAACTGTTAGGTTGACAAGCAACTTATGATTTCAAGTCATATAACTCCAGTATACTGGTTGAATCATATTGACATATACTAAATCTATTAACCAGTTCTTCTCTACTGATGCTATTATTCATTCCTTTAGATAAATCTAAATAGTCATCGATATATTTCACTTCTGAATAATTAATACCTAACTCTTTTTGACTATGCTTTGAACCAGTTTTTGTATCAACAGCAATAATATATTCATTTGCTTCATCTGAAATATAATAGTAATCATACTTATCGTTGAATATATACAAGATTTCTTTTGGAATGTTCTGCTCATCGAACTCTACTATATAGTTACATATTTCGCACTCAGATGTGTCTTCAATCTTAGATATTTGTATTTTCATAAGTTCATCAGGAAATCCATTGCGCTTTCGATAAGATATGTTATACTTTTCGCCGAGATTATTTGTTATACTAATTGATTTTGATGCGTTTCTATCATGTAAATCAGGATTACTATCTGTTATAGAATAATCATCTGAACATCCCGAAAGAAACGAGAAGCTAATTAATAAAACGACAAATGATATAATCGTGAAGAATTTTTTCATATTACACCACCTATGAAAGAACATTCACGTCATTAAAATCTATTATTTTATCAAATATGTAATCACTAAAAGCTGATGAAGTGCTTGCTATAGTTTGTTCATCTCTGAAAAACTTTACAATATCATCGGCAGTATAATCATCACCAATGAGTAATACTCCATTAAATGCAACATACAGATCACGATTTACAAAGCCTTTCACAGTGTTGTTAAAAACACTTTTATAAGCTGAAATAGTATAGTCTGTCTTGAATAATAGTGTAAATCCATATCCACTTTGACACATTAAATTACGAGCAAAATTACCATATCTTTGACTTTCGCTATTTAGACTACTGTAGTAATTGTTTATTGCCTCTGATATAGAAACTATATTTATATTTGTATCAGAATATGAATATTCATCGTAATAATCACAGTTTTCAGCAAAATAAGTGCTATATAGTCTTTGGTCTATGTATATGTGTTTAACTCTTTTATCTATATCAGAACCAGTAGTTAGTAAACCATTGAAATTGCGATTGACGGGGATGTCAGCTTCCTTATTTGTATGCCAATTTCCATTAACACAGAAATTATTGGCTGCTACAGTTATTCCGTTACGTCCGAAAAGATTATAAGGATACTTTTCAGCTTCTTCAGCAGCTGCTGATATATTCATCATGTTTGGAATCAGCAGCACTCCGGCAAGCAAACCCGAAATCAAGCGTTTGAGCGGTGCTTTTTTGTGTTTTTTCATATGCATTCCTCCAATTCTTTTTGTCACAGTGACAGTGATAATTATATCACATCCTGCTAATATTGTCAATTCGTGTAGTATATTTGTTTCTAAACATAACGATTTGTTATATACCGTTTGTATACCAGCAACAATGTATTCCAAATAGTAGTTATCAAAATATAACTTCAAATATACTTAGTGCGTAAAGTTGGAATAGGGATTAACTCACTTAGGTTCAATTTTCATAAACCATTCGTATAACTAAATATCATATTCAGCTTGCAGTACCTGTCTTACAATGTTTCTTTGAAACCTTCTCTACGCCTACTGTCCTAAGTCTCAGGGCATGAAGCAGCTTATGGCTGGTCTTGGACTTATCCTCCTTGCAGTAACAATCGTTCCTGTACTCCAGACCATGATGCAGGGTGCAGTCTGATCTGACAGACCGATAACCTGATCGCTCGTGGGTGGGAACACAGATTCTGTGTTATAGGTACGTGGGTTGAGCGAGATTTACATATAAATATACAGAATACAAAATACATACAGCAATAAACCTTTGGTTTCACTCTCAGGAGATTCCTGCTCGGACGGAGGTGATCGATAAATGGGAGTAATAAGTGATGCTATAGATGCTTTGGAGGACTGGTGCTGTGACCTGTTCAAGGACGGTATCAAGTCACAGTTTGACGGAATTTCAGAACTGCTGACAGATACGTTTGCTCAGACGACAGGAAGCGTTATTACCGGACAACAAACATTTTCATGTGCATAGAAAGGCACATTGAATACAACAGAATAAAAAAGAAGCTGGAAGTGGCTGAAAGAAAGCGCAGATAGCTTTCTTCCGGCACTCCGGTCAAAACACGGAGGTTAATAAATGGGCTTTAGAAAGAGAGATGTCCGAAAAGATAACAGGTCGGGAGCGGCGGTTATCATGGGCAAGCCTGCCTCTAAACTTACAACAGTATCTTCAGTAAATACTGCGATGTTATCGGTATGGAACAGAGTATCTTCAAACCGTGAGAAAAAGAAAATCACCCGATATTATATCGACGAGTTTCATCTTCTTCTGAAAGAAGAACAGACAGCAAAGTATTCCGTTGAGATCTGGAAGCGTTTCAGAAAATGGGGCGGCGTTCCTACCGGTATAACCCAAAATGTAAAAGACCTGTTACAGTCGAAGGGAGTCGAAAACATATTCGACAACAGCGACTTCGTGTATAAGGATCATTTGATGGTTATTTCCCAATAGCCGTTCTTATCAGAACCTACCCTATTAATATAACCTAGATCCTTAAGCTTTTTGATTGTTCGTGAAACAGTTGATAGGCTTACAGCCATAACGTCACAGATTTGCTTTCTTGTATAATTAGGATTTTGACTGATTGCTGTAAGTATATCTTTCTCAAAATCTGAAAGATTTACAGTGCCATTTACAGTGTCAGAGTATATGCTGTCATGAGCAATAAACTTAACTGTAATATCCTCACCGACAATACTGTATTCCGGTGCAGGAACGCCAAGTTCTTTGCAAGATTCGTATATTTTCTGAATACCTCTGCCCCATGTCTCAATATACCCTGCACGATAAAAAGCATTAGCTATTGCAGGATTGAATGGTACCGATCTGTGCGGTTGAAGCAGAGATTCTACGTCCCAGCCTGAAGGGAGGATACAGCTATTGCTTATGAACATGGCGTCGTCCTGGATCCGGATCTGAATAGGTACGCAGCGAGCGTAATTGTTATGAGCAAGAGCGTTATAACTAGCTTCACGAACGCCGTCTATCGGGAAAGGATAAGTTTCGACACGGACATTGTGCTCATAGGTGATCTTGGCTTTAAGATACTTTGTATATATGAGGTCAATTACCTGATCAGCAATTCTGAACAGAGAACCTTCAAGCTGATCCTGATACTGTAAGTCAGCACTTTATACCCGTCAGAGTCAAGGCAAGCACATCGGGAACAAAGCTCCGTCTTGACTATGCCGAGGCACAGAAGATAGTTTCTGAACCATTCCCTTAGCAGGCAGAACTTGAAAACAGGGAAGAACGTCTGAAAACACTGACGGAAGAACTTAATCTTGCGGCTATCGAAGCAAAGAAAAATGCCCCGAAGCGTGAAAAGACCTGTTATTTTGAACGGGCAAAGCTGAAGCGTGATGCTATGCGTATAGTTCAGAAGCCTAAGAAGAGTAAGTCAAAAGATCAGGTCAAGAATAAACAGGGACTTGAATAATAACTTTTGACCCACTGGGCCTGAAGTTAAAAACAAATATGATCCAGAAGAATAGGAAATGAACTACCTTTCTTCTGGATTTTTTTAATATCAAATTGTATAGTGCCTCTGAACATTGAAATGTTTCTCGGTTAAAATGGAGAAATAGCGATGAAAATCGATTGACCAATTGTGCATAATGTGCTATAATATTAAAGAATACAGTGATTTTTTGGTTGCTTTGATGGCATTCTAACCAAATGAGCTATGACAGATGATAAGTAAGAATATGAATGTGCTGAGATGTTGTAATTTGATTTAGTGTTGCAAACAAGCTTGTTTAATAGTTCATTATATAAAAATATAGAGAAACGAAAAAGTTATGGATTCATAAAAACTTTATTTGAAAAAGTGTTAAGTGAGTTAAAATTCGCCTTTAGATATATGTAGAAC
>CAMCOJ010000100.1 GCA_945876405.1 uncultured Ruminococcus sp. | reverse complement strand
CCTAACCTGACTGTTGCAGAAAATATGTACATAGGAAGAACATCCGGATTGTTTACAAACTGGAGAAAAATGAACGAAAAGGCAAAAAAAATGCTTGATTCACTTCAGATTCCGGCTTCACCTTCCCAGCAGCTAGGAAGCTGCTCTATAGCTGTCCAGCAGATGGTTGCTATCGCAAGAGCGGTAGACATGGACTGTAAAGTACTTATTCTTGACGAACCGACATCATCTCTTGACGAGCAGGAAGTAGAAAAGCTCTTTAAACTTATGACCGATCTTAAATCACGCGGAGTTGGTATTATCTTTGTAACCCACTTTCTTGATCAGGTTTATTCGGTATGTGACCGTATAACAGTTTTAAGAGACGGAACTTTCATAGGTGACTATCTTGTAAGTGAACTTCCGAAAGTTCAGCTTGTTTCAAAAATGATGGGTAAGGAACTTGACGAATTCGACGACACAAAAAAAGAAGTTATCCCGGACACAATTGCTAAAACAGGAGCACCTGTTTATGAGGCCGAAAGACTTGAAAGTGCTGCCGGTGTAAATCCTTTTGAATTCACAATCAGGAAAGGCGAAGTAAACGGCTTTACAGGACTTCTTGGTTCAGGCAGAAGTGAATCCGTCAGAGCAATATACGGTGCAGACAGAATTACAGGCGGAAAAATCAAAATGAACGGAAAAGAGGTCAGAATAAAAAAACCTCTTGATGCAATGAAGCTTGGGATCAGCTACCTCCCTGAAGACAGAAAACGCGACGGTATTATAGGCGACCTCTCTGTTAAGGACAATATCATACTTGCTCTTCAGGTTATGAAAGGAATGTTCAGACCTATCTCAAATGCTGATGCAGATAAATTTGCAGAGGAATATATTAAACTTCTCGGAATCAAAACTGCATCTCCTGATACCCCGATCAAATCTCTCTCGGGAGGCAATCAGCAGAAAGCTATTCTTGCAAGATGGCTTCTCGCAAATCCGGTTTACCTGATTCTCGACGAACCTACTCGAGGAATTGATGTAGGTACAAAACTTGAAATTCAGAAACTTGTTCTAAAACTCGCAGCCGAAGGAAAGAGTGTGACATTTATCTCTTCCGAAATTGACGAGATGCTTCATGTATGTACAAGACTTGTTGTTATGCGCGACAGACATGTTGTCGGCGAGCTTACAGGTGAGGATCTTACCCAAACAAAAATCATGGCCACTATTGCCGGAGGTGAAAAGAAATAATGTCTGGAAAAAAATCAACAACGGATCAGAATTTCTTTATGAAACTAATCAGAAAACAGATTTTTATTCCTATCGCTGCACTTCTGATACTCATACTCTTCAACCTTATTGCTGATCCTTCATTCTTCAAAATATATTTTGGAAACAACAGCAACGGTGATCCCGTTCTTAAAGGAAATCTTATAACAATTCTTGATAACGCATCAGAACTTGTTATTCTGGCAATCGGAATGACACTTGTTACTGCTTCTTCAGGCGGTCAGGATATCTCAGTAGGCGCTGCAATAGCCCTTTCCGGAAGTGTCGTACTCAGAGTTCTCTGCGGAACAGAAGCAAGACCGGAAACAATGCACGCTCCGATTATCGTGGCTTTTCTTATCTGCTGCATAGTAGCAATGCTTTTCGGTGCATTTAACGGTGTGCTCGTTGCTTACTTCAAACTTCAGCCGATGGTTGCCACACTTATCCTCTTTACTGCCGGCAGGTCAATTGCAGCATGGATAAATAACAATCAGCTGCCGATTATAAGTGATCCTTCATTTGGTTACTTCGGAAACTTCTTCCCTGGTATTCCGATACCCTCCCCTGTTTTTATCGCAGTCATATGCATGATAATTACGGCACTTGTTCTTAGATTCACAAAACTCGGACTCTTTACACAGGCTGTCGGAATAAACTCCGAATCCTCAAGACTTAACGGTCTTAATCCACAGTTCATAAAATTCATTACATATGTTATACTTGGTCTCTGCGTTGCAGTTTCAGGTTTCATAAAAGTAAGCCGCCTTTCAACAATCAACTACTCAGTTATTGCAAAGGATATAGAGATGGATGCAATTCTTGCTGTAGCCCTTGGCGGAAACGCTCTCAGCGGCGGTAAGTTCAACATGGCTTCATCAATCCTGGGTGCATATGTAATTCAGTTCCTTACAATCACACTTTACAAGTTTGATGTTCCTTCAAGTGCTCTTCCGGCATACAAGGCGGTTGTTGTAATTGTTCTTGTTGTTCTCAGTGCTCCTGTGGTACGTGAAAAGCTCGGTTCATTAAAGAAGAATCTTGCTTCCGGAAAAACAGAAAAGGAGGCTCACTGATATGAAAACAAGGAAAAAACTTACTGACTCAAACCTCCTTCTCGTCATCACCATATCCGTATTTCTTGTGATGTATCTTGGTGCAGTGTTATTCCTCGGAGGCGGTTTTACAAAGCCACAGTCATTCTGTAACATTCTCAACGAAAATGCTGCCCTCATAATAATCTCATGTGGTATGAGCCTTGTAATGATTACTGGTGGTATCGATATTTCCGTAGGTGCAGTTACCTCTCTCGTCTGCATGTGCTGTGCAGTAAACCTTGACTTTAAAGGCGGAAACGTCTTTACCTCCATACTTATCGCTCTTGGAATAGGAACGCTCTTCGGACTCATTCAGGGATTCCTGATTGCATACCTTGACGTTCAGCCGTTCATCGTAACTCTTGCCGGTATGTTCTTCGCAAGAGGCATGACGACAATAGTAAACAGCACACAGTTCAATGTTGAAAACGAGGAATTTCAGGCACTCAAGAATGCAAGAATTCTTCTTCCTGGAATTGGTTCATACAACAAGAAAGGCACATTTATTCCGGCATATGTCGAAATAGGTGTTGTAGTAGCACTTCTCACTGTTTTAATTCTCTTTGTCTTCCTCAAGTGGTTTAAACTCGGAAGAGGATTTTATGCAATCGGCGGAAACAGCCAGAGTGCAAATATGCTTGGAATCAATGTTAAACGGACAAAATTCTTTGCTTACCTCATCTGCGGAATTCTCGCCGGCATCGGTGGTTTCGTATACTTTATGCATGCTGGCTCAGGTTCACCTTCACACGCAAGCGGTGCTGAAATGAATGCTATTGCATCTTCCATAATCGGTGGCACAATGCTTACCGGCGGTTCTGGAAACATTATCGGTACCCTCTTCGGAGTTCTGTCACTCAGTACAATCAAGAACATCGTATCATCACTCGGTCTTGATGACGCATGGTGGACAAATATCACAGTTGCTGCCATGATTTGTCTCTTTATTGTAATTCAGAGTGTTGTTCTCTCAGGAAAGAACAAATCTCATCATTAATACAGGAGAAATAATATGAGTACAAATTCAATGAATTTTAAAAACTGTCTCGGAATAGAACTTGGGTCAACACGTATCAAGGCTGTACTTATAGACAATCATTTCAATACTGTTTCTTCCGGTGACTACACATGGAAAAGCAGCTATGAAAATAAAATCTGGACATATTCCCTCGATGAAGTGTGGAAGGGACTTAATGCTTCTCTTGAAGGTCATAATCTTTCCTCAGTAAATGCAATCGGCATCTCGGCTATGATGCACGGATATCTTGCATTTGATAAAAACTGGAATATCCTTGTTCCGTTCCGTACATGGCAGAACACAATCACAGGAGAAGCTGCTGACAAGCTTACAGAACTCTTTAATTTCAATATTCCTCAGAGATGGAGCATAGCCCATCTCTGTCAGGCGATAATGAATGAAGAAGAACACATTTCAAAAATCGCACATATAACCACCCTTGCCGGATATGTCCACTATATGCTTACCGGAGTAAATGCAGTTGGCATAGGTGAAGCATCAGGAATATTTCCGATAGACAGTAATACTCTGAATTATGATGAAAGTATGCTTGACAAGTTTGATAATCTGTTATCCGAAATGAACTTCAGCGGTAAAATCAGAGATCTCCTTCCTTCAGTGCTCACTGCCGGAAAAGAAGCAGGTAAACTTACTGAAAAAGGATCTGAACTTCTCGGAGGAAAACTGTCAGCAGGAATTCCTTTTGCACCGCCTGAGGGAGACGCAGGAACAGGTATGACAGCAACAAATGCTGTAGCTGCAGGCACTGGAAATGTTTCAGCAGGTACTTCAGTTTTTTCAATGATAGTTCTTGAAAAACCACTAAGTAAAGTATATCCGGAAATCGATATGGTAACAACACCTACAGGCAAACCAGTTGCCATGGTACACTGCAATAACTGTACAAACGACATGAATGCGTGGGTAAATATCTTTAAGGAAACCGTATCACTTATAACAGGCACTGAGGTATCAAACGACATATATACAAAACTCTTTGAAAAAAGTCTTGAGGGGGATGCAGACTGTGGCGATATCACGGTGTACAATTACCTTGCAGGCGAAAGTGTAACACACTTTGACGAGGGACGTCCTATGATTATCAGAAGCGCAGAAAGCAGGTTTACTCTCGCCAATCTCATTCGCTCAATGCTCTACTCGACTTTATCCACTCTCAAAATAGGCATGGACATTCTGGCTGAAGAGGGTGTGAGAATTGAATCGCTTACAGGTCACGGAGGGCTTTTCAAAACGCCGGTTGTTGGTCAGAAGTATCTCGCTGCTGCCTGCAATGCTCCAGTTACTGTTATGAAAACCGCTGGTGAGGGCGGACCATATGGTATGGCACTCCTTGCTTCATATATACTTTCAGATACCTCTGTTTCACTTGAACAGTATCTGAATGATAATGTATTCAGCAGGGCTGAAGTTTCAGTTCTTAATCCGGATAAAGCAGATGCTGACGGATTTAACCGATATATTGAAAAATACAGAAACGGGCTTGAAGCAGAAAAAGCCGCAGTAAAATTTTTATAAAAAGGGGTATGTAAAAATGAAAAATTATGAATTCTGGTTTGTTGTAGGTTCACAGCTTTTATATGGTGAAGAAGTTCTCAAAACAGTAGCTTCAAGAGCTCAGGAGATGGCTGACCACCTTTCTTCAAAACTCCCTTTCCCGGTTAAATACAAAGTAACCGCAAAGAGCAGTGATGAAATAAACAGTGTTATAAAAGAAGCAAACTATGACGATAACTGTGCCGGCATCATCACATGGTGTCACACATTCTCTCCAAGCAAAATGTGGATAAACGGTCTTTCAAATCTTCAGAAACCATGGTGTCACTTTGCCACACAGTACAACCGTGAAATTCCAAACGAAGAAATCGATATGGACTTCATGAATCTCAACCAGGCAGCTCACGGAGACAGAGAACACGGATTTATCGGGGCAAGACTCCGCAGTTCAAGAAAGATTATTGCAGGTTACTGGCAGGATGAAGATGTTCAGACAAGACTTGCCTCATGGATGAAGACCGCAGTCGGAGCAGCATTCTCAAAAGATATGAGAGTTATGCGTTTCGGTGACAATATGCGTGATGTTGCTGTTACTGAGGGCGACAAGGTTGAAGCACAGAAGAAGTTCGGCTGGCAGGTTAATACCTGGGCTACCGGTGATCTCGTAAAAGAAATGTCACTTGTCACAGAAGCTGAAATCGATGCTCTTATGGAAGAATACAAAGCATCATACGATATCGCAACGGACAATATCGATGCAGTAAGATATCAGGCAAAAGAAGAAATTGCTATGGAAAAAATGCTTAAGCGTGAAAAATGCATGGCATTCAGCAACACATTTCAGGATCTTTACGGAATGGAACAGCTCCCTGGTCTCGCAAGCCAGCACCTTATGTCAAAGGGCTACGGCTACGGCGGCGAAGGCGACTGGAAGGTTGCAGCCCTTACATCTGTTATGAAAGTAATGGGCAAGGACGGAAACGGTTCCTCTGCATTCATGGAAGACTACACATACCACCTTGTAAAAGGAAACGAATACAGCCTTGGTGCTCACATGCTTGAAGTATGTCCAAGCCTTGCAGAGGGCAGACCGAGAATTGAAACCCACCATCTCGGAATAGGCATGAATGAAAAAGATCCTGCTCGTCTTGTATTTGAAGGAAAAGCAGGCTCTGCCATCGTTGCAAGTCTTATCGACATGGGCGGAAGATTCAGACTTATCGTACAGGATATCGAATGTGTAAAACCTATCATGGAAATGCCGAACCTCCCTGTTGCAAGAGTGATGTGGAAGGCTTTGCCTGACCTTAGAACAGGTCTTGAATGCTGGATCACTGCCGGAGGTGCTCATCATACTGTTTTAAGCTATGATGTTACAGCCGAACAGATGCATGACTGGGCAAACATGATGGATATAGAATATGTTCATATAACCAAAGACACTACTGTGGAATCACTTGAACACGATCTTCTTGTTTCAGATTTAGTATGGAAACTCAAATAAGGAGTGTTAAAAATGCTTGATAAATTAAGAAAAGAAGTTTATGAAGCCAACATGGAACTTCCAAAGAGGAATCTTGTAACTTTTACCTGGGGCAACGTGTCCGGAATTGACCGTGAAACCGGAATCGTTCTGATTAAGCCTTCGGGTGTTGAGTACGACGAACTCACCCCCGACAAGCTCGTAGCTCTTGACCTCGACGGAAATATTATAGAAGGTAGTCTTAATCCTTCATCGGATACAAAAACACACATTGAGCTTTATAAAAAATATCCCGAGATAGGCGGAATAGTTCACACTCACAGTACAAATGCTGTGGCATGGGCTCAGGCTCAAAGGGATATCCCCTGTTACGGAACTACCCACGCAGATTATTTTTACGGACCTGTTCCATGTACAAGAGGACTGACAAAAGAAGAACTTGATGAGGACTATGAGAAAAATACAGGTAAAGTGATAATCGAAACATTTACAGAAAGGAACCTCAGAGTAGTTGCTGTTCCCGGTGTAATATGTGCTAATCACGGACCGTTCACCTGGGGCAAAGATGCAGCTGCGGCTGTTTATCACGCTGTTGTTCTCGAAGAGATAGCCCGCATGTCAATTCTTACTGAACAGCTCAACGGAAATGTCCGGCCGGCACCTGACTATCTTATTAATAAGCATTACATGCGTAAGCACGGACCGAATGCTTATTACGGACAGAAGGGATAAAATTGATATAAAAATGTCAGACGCATAGGATTTATGCGTCTGACATTTTTTTAATATCAAATATATTTATAATTCTTTCCTTACCCCCGAAAGATAACTCTTATAGTGTGCCAGATCCGCCATATCAAATTTACCGCTTTCGTCCACATCGCAGATGGTAATCTGACCATCATCGAGAGTTAAATCACCAATCATAGCAAGACACATCACGGAAAGGTCTGTAACGTCAGCCTTTCCGTCACAGTTGATATCGCCTTTAACATCACTTCTGTCTCTTATACACATCTCCGAGCCCACGAGACAGGCAGAAATCT
>CAMCOJ010000099.1 GCA_945876405.1 uncultured Ruminococcus sp. | reverse complement strand
ATTAATAAAATAATTATAGTGAAAGTCAAATTTATTTTGACGTTCACTATAATTTAAGCAGCTGCGTAACTGTATTGCAGCTGCTTTTCTGTTAGCCTTAAACAAAAGAAAAAATTCATATTTTCACTTTACTTTTTTGCATTTTTGTGGTATAGTTAATTTTGGATTGCAATTTTTCAGAAAGGACGATTATATGAACTGGACAGAACTTGATATTTTTACGACAACAGAAGGAATAGAGCTTATAACCGCTGGTCTTATGGACATTGGCATAAAGGGTTTTGCTATAAAGGACGCAAATGATTTTAACGAATTTCTTCAGAACAAGGAAGGCAACTGGGACTATCTTGAAGATGATCTCATGCAGCTTGCGGAGTGTGAAACCACGGTAACGGTTTATCTCCCTGAAAACAATCAGGGTGCTGAGATGCTTATTGCAATCAGATCCATGCTTAAAGAGATAAAGGAAAATGACACTGATTCCGTATACGGACGTCTTGAAACAGAGATGAAAAACGTTAAGGAAGAGGACTGGGCGAACAACTGGAAACAGTATTTCAAGCCACTCGAGATAGGAAACCGGCTTCTTGTCAAGCCTTCCTGGGAAGAGGTCGGAGAAACAGACCGTACTGTCCTCGAGATAGACCCTGCTTCGAGCTTCGGCAGCGGACAGCACTACACAACAAAGCTCTGTCTTGAGTACCTTGACAGACTCGATCTTGAAGGAAAGAAGATTCTTGACCTTGGCTGCGGAAGCGGTATCCTCTCAATCGGCGCCATGCTCCTCGGTGCGCAGAGTTCCGTTGCAGTTGACGTTGAGGAAAATGCAGTTAAGGTAGCTATGGAAAATGCAGTTAAGAACAGCATAGATACTTCAGTATACACTGCATACTGCGGAAACATAATCACAGACAGCGAACTTGCAGCACGTTTAGGTGATGGATATGATATAATCACGGCAAATATAGTAGCTGATATACTTATCGGGATGAAAGATCATTTTTACAAATTCCTTAAACCTGAGGGAATACTTATTATTTCAGGTATAATTGATGAGCGCAAGGAAGAGGTAACAGATGCGGTTACCGGTGCGGGATTTGAAATAATCGAGAGCCGCGAGGAAAGCGACTGGGCTGCTGTAATGCTCAGAAAAAAGTAATATTATCTGAATCAACGGAGGTATAAAATGTCAAAAAAAACGGCTGATTACGGAAATGACAGTATTACTATGCTCAAGGGCGCTGACAAAGTCAGAAAGCGCCCTGCGGTTATTTTCGGCTCTGACGGAATAGACGGATGTGAACATTCAGTATTTGAGATAATATCAAACTCCATTGATGAGGCTCGTGCCGGATTCGGGGAAAAGATTATTATCACAAAGTACAGGGACAATATTTTTGAAGTAGAGGATTTCGGACGCGGCTGTCCTGTTGACTACAATAAAACAGAGGACAGATACAACTGGGAACTTGTTTACTGCGAACTTTATGCCGGAGGAAAGTATGATGCTGAAGGCGAGTCGTACGAGTATTCACTCGGTCTGAACGGTCTTGGTCTCTGTGCAACACAGTTTTCTTCCGAGTTTATGGACGTTGAAGTTGTACGTGACGGGTACCGGTATACACTTCATTTTGAGAAGGGCGAGAACGTCGGCGGTCTTACGAAGGAACGCTGCAAAGCGGGCAAAACAGGAACAAAGACCAGATGGAGACCTGACCTTGATGTATTTACGGAGATTGATGTTTCCGATGAGTATTTCCGTGATGTACTCAGAAGACAGGCTGTGGTAAACCCAAATCTTCTTTTCATCTTCCGTACAGAAAATGAAGAAGGAACATTTTCTGAGGAACAGTTTATTTACGAGAACGGAATAACGGATTATCTTAAGGAAATCGCCGGGGATGATGCTCTTACAGGCATTCAGTACTGGCAGTGTGAGAGAACCGGACGTGACAGGGCGGACAAGCCTGACTACAAGGTAAAACTTTCAGTAGCCTTCACTTTCTCCAACAAGGTAAAGAAGCTCGAGTACTATCACAACTCAAGTTTCCTTGAATACGGAGGCTCACCTGAAAAGGCTGTTAAGCAGGCTTTTGTTTCTCAGATCGATTCATACCTTAAGCAGAACGGAAAATACCTTAAGAACGAAGGAAAGATTACCTTCGCTGATATAGAAGAATGTCTCGTACTTGTTTCCTCATCATTCTCAACCCAGACTTCATATGAAAACCAGACCAAGAAGGCTATAACCAACAAGTTTATCTATGAAGCGATGACTGAATTTCTCAAGCATCAGCTGGAAGTATATTTCCTTGAAAATCCTGATGAGGCACTGAAGATATCAGAGCAGATTATGATTAACAAGAGAAGCCGTGAAAATGCCGAAAAGACACGTCTTAACATAAAGAAAAAGCTTGCCGGAACCATCGACCTTTCCAATATGGTTCAGAAATTTGTCGACTGCAGAACCAAGGATGTTTCCAGGAGAGAGCTGTACATCGTGGAAGGTGACTCTGCTCTTGGTGCTGTAAAGCTTGCCCGCGAAGCAGAATTTCAGGCTATTATCCCTGTAAGAGGCAAGATACTTAACTGTCTTAAGGCAGATTACAGCAAGATATTTAAAAATGAAATCATAACGGATATTATAAAAGTGCTTGGCTGCGGCGTGGAAGTGAGCACAAAGGCAAACAGGGATCTCTCTTCATTCAGCCTTGAAAATCTCAGATGGAACAAAGTAGTCATCTGTACGGATGCCGATGTTGACGGTTTCCAGATAAGAACACTCATTCTCACAATGATATACAGACTTACTCCTACACTTATAGATGAAGGATATGTGTACATCGCAGAATCGCCTCTTTTCGAGATCACCACAAAGAACAAGACATACTTTGCATATACCGAGAAGGAAAAGACAAAGATTCTTGAAAAAATCGGGGACCAGAAGTACACTCTTCAGAGATCAAAAGGTCTTGGTGAGAACGAACCGGAGATGATGGCGCTTACGACTATGAACCCAAATACGAGAAGGCTTATCAAAGTTACAAAAGATGATGTTGAAGCCACAGCAAATATGTTCGATCTGCTCCTTGGCGATAATCTCCAGGGCCGAAAGGATTTTATCTCAGAATACGGCGGAGATTATCTTGATATGGCAGATATCTCATAAAAAGACAGACATGACGAGGTAAGAAAATGCCAAAGAAACCGATTAAAGAAAAAAAGATAAAACCAATTCCAAATGCATATATAGAAGGTGCCGGAATCGTTGTTCAGGAGAAAATCACTGAAACACTTGAGAAGAACTACATGCCTTACGCAATGAGTGTAATTATCTCACGTGCTCTTCCTGAGATAGACGGTTTCAAGCCTTCACACAGAAAGCTGCTATATACAATGTACAAGATGGGTCTTCTTACAGGTGCCCGCACAAAGTCGGCCAATGTTGTAGGCCAGACCATGCGTCTTAACCCGCACGGTGACGGTGCAATCTATGAAACACTTGTACGTCTCTCACGGGGAAATGAAACTCTTCTTCACCCGTATATTGATTCAAAGGGAAACTTCGGCAAGTCATATTCAAGGGATATGGCATATGCCGCTTCAAGATATACAGAAGTAAAGCTTGATCCTATCTGTGCGGAGATGTTCCGCGATATTGACAAGGATACGGTTGATTTCGTACCTAACTATGACAATACGATGACGGAGCCTACTCTGTTTCCGGCAACATTTCCGTCGGTACTTGTAAACTCCAATGTAGGTATCGCAGTATCCATGGCAAGCAGTGTCTGTCCTTTCAACCTTGAGGAAGTATGCGAAACCTGCATAGCACTTATGAAGAATCCGGAACACGATATTCTCTCCACGCTTAAGGGACCTGATTTTCCGGGAGGCGGATATTTCATATACAATGAAGCTGAACTTTCAAAGGTGTACAGAACAGGACGCGGATCGTTCAAAATCCGTGCAAAGTATAACTATGACAGGGCGGCAAACTGTATTGAGGTAACGGAGATTCCGTACACCACCACTGTTGAAGCTATAATGGACAAGATTATCGAACTCATTAAGCTCAACAAAATACGCGAGGTTTCATATCTTCGTGATGAAACGGACCTCAGCGGCCTTAAACTTGCCATCGATCTGAAGAGGGGAACTGACCCTGACAAGCTCATGCAGAAGCTGTTCCGCCTTACTCCGCTTCAGGACAACTACTCATGTAACTTCAATATTCTCATAGCAGGAAATCCGAAGGTTATGGGTGTCGGCGAGATTCTTACCGAATGGACAGCATTCAGAAAAGAATGTATCAAGAGGAGAGTATACTTCGATCTTAACAAGAAGAAGGAAAAGCTTCACCTTCTTGAGGGCTTAAGAAAAATCCTTCTTGATATAGACAAGGCAATCAAAATAATCAGAGAAACCAAAGAGGAAGCTGATGTTATTCCTAACCTCATGATAGGTTTTGGCATAGATGAGATTCAGGCTGACTTCGTTGCGGAGATAAAGCTCCGTCATCTCAATGAGGAGTACATTCTCAACAGAGTTGAGGAAACTGACAGGCTCAGAGATGACATTGCAGAGATGGAAGGCGTTCTTGCTGACCAGAAGAAAATCGAAAAAATAATTATCAGCGAGCTTAAGGATGTAATCAAAAAGTATAAAAAGCCGAGAAAAACTGAGATTATCTACGATGATGAAATCGAAACTGATGATGTTGAGGATGATATTCCTGACTATCCGGTAAATCTCTTCCTTACAGAGAGCGGATACTTCAAGAAGATTACACCTCAGTCATTCAGAATGAGTGGTGATCACAAGCTTAAGGACGGAGACAGGGTTGTTTCACATATCGAGGCAACCAACAAAACGGAGCTTCTGTTCTTTACAAATATGCAGCAGGTGTACAAGACGAGGGCAAGTGCATTTGACGATACAAAGGCAAGCGTAATGGGTGACTATGTTCCTGCAAAGCTCGCTTTTGATCAGGATGAAAATGTTGTAAGGATGATTTCAACAACGGACTACAGCGGATACATGTACTTTGTTTTTGAAAACGGAAAGATTGCAAAGGTTGCTCTTAAGGAATATGAAACCAGGACAAACAGAAAGAAGCTGTCAAAGGCGTATTCAGGAAAGTCACCGCTTGTGGCAGTATTCCTCGCTGATGAGAGCTGTGATATAGCAGTAGTTTCTTCAGCTGGTAAGGCGCTTGTATTTGACAGCGGTCTTATTCTTCCAAAGACTACCCGTGATACCCAGGGCGTACAGGTGATGACGCTTCGCTCAGGAGCTGTAGTTACGAATGCGTTTGTAGTTACGGAGGAAGATAAGGATAGGTATGAGAAGATAAGGGTTAAGTCGGTGCCGTCTGCGGGTAGTGCGGTTAAGGACAAGTCGGGAATTCCGGGGCAGCTGGAGTTTTAGATTAAGATTTTGATTACTGAAATTTGTTTTGTTTTTTTGCAGGGCTTTGCGGTCGCCCTGCACCTTCGCAGCAGCAAAACCAGGTAATGTTTTGCTGCGTTTTTTTTAGGACAAGTGTAGCGAAAAGACACTATAGAAAGTATTATATATGAAGGGAGCGGAGAGAATGCTGACCGGACCTGCAACAATTCAGGATGATGCCGAACAGATAATAAAGCAGTATTCTGACATGGTATACAGACTTGCAGTATCCAATATGAAGTCAAGGAGCGATGCTGATGACGTATATCAGGAGGTATTTCTCAGATACATAAAAGAAATAAAAAAAGGGGCAGCATTTGAGAGTGACGAGCATATCAAAGCGTGGCTTATACGTGTTACTATAAACTGCTGCAAGACACTGTGCACATCTGCATGGTTCAGGCGTACAACCGAACTTAATGACAATATTACCGATGAATTTGACTCATTTTCCGACAGTGGATTTGATCTGCACAATGTACTTATGAAGCTCCCGCAAAAGTACAGAAGCATTATTCATCTGTACTACTATGAGCAGTATTCCACTGAAGAAATAGCTGTTATCCTTGAGGAAAAAAGCTCCACAGTAAGAACCAAACTTACACGCGCACGGGCAAAGCTCAAAGAAATACTGAAAGGAGATTACCTGGATGAATGACAGATACAAAAAATATTTTGATAATATTTCTCCGGAAAAAAAGCTTACTGAAGACACACTGGCTAAAATGTACAGAGAACTTGAAGTTGTAAGCGAACCAAAGAAGTTTGATTTCAGAATCTGGGTCGCACTTGCTGCGTGCACCGCCGCTGCTGTATCTGCTGTTATTTTTTCACCTGATATAAAAGATATCGGAAACAGCAATCCGGATAATCTTCCGGCAGCCGAAAATTCTTCTGAAACACTTAGCACAACAATATGCACATCAGAATGTACCGGTTCACATACTCACTCTGTTGTATTCACTGAACTCAGTACTGATACCCCCTTTGAATATACTGATACACTGATATCATCAGTTCAGCATGAAGTTCCGGTTTCCACAGGTACAGTTTCCTCTGCATACGAGGTTACAAATGCACATAAAACCACATCTGAGCCTGTATTTACAGAATCAGTCGGAGTGACATCCTCCGAAAAAAATGATGTGACTGAAAGCGTTTCGGAAACTCCGGAAACAACAACTCTGCCGGAAGATAAAGACAATACCCTGCCTCCGGATATCTGTGAACCTGAGACCACCACATGCTGTACGACAGGAATGCAAGAGTGTGTAACCATAACGCCGGACTATGAAAAACCGGTCTCGACCATGATGTCTTCTGAACCTGCCGGTATAGTGGATGATCCGATAAATTCGGGATCCAGCGGAGAATCTGGAAATCCTGATGAAGGCGGATGGTATACAGAGTATATAAACGGATATGAAATATATATAAACTACGCTGTATACTGCTATGGGGTTTCTGTGACAGAAGAAGAGAGGGTTGAATTGTCAAAGGCCGAAGAAGTTCTCGGAAAGGGATTTATCCCTGAAAGTGCTCTTTCAATGAGCCAGTTAAACTACAGTTATGCAAACGCCTGGGACAGCAGTTTTGACAGAGGCTTCTGTATGTCCATAGGTACAACCAGGAAGCCGGTGGTTGGACAGGATTCTTATATTCTTTTTTCAGTATCACCATCACGTCCTGATACACTTGGTTTTGTTCCCGTTTATGAAGAGCCTGTTTACACATATGTAAACGGAACAGAATACTGTTTTGGAGTATCAAATCTATTTTCAAACTCATACTGTACTTTCTTTAAAAACGGTCTGTATTACAGAATAATGTTCAGAGGATATGAGTTATGTGATTTAATTGATATGATTTTCAGCATATAAAAAATGACTCCGTCGTGTGGCGGAGTCATTTTTTTGTCAGAGAGTATGAGAACTGTCTCTTATACACATCTGACGCTGCCGACGATACTCCTTGT
>CAMCOJ010000098.1 GCA_945876405.1 uncultured Ruminococcus sp. | reverse complement strand
CTTATATATAGTGAACGAAAAAAATATTTTTTCGTTCACTATTAACCGATATGGACAGAGTGACCGCAGGGAACGGATGTGCAAGGCAATAATACTCAGATGTTTAAAATGCCCGAAATAAACTATCTTTTTTTTCTGCGTTATGTATTGCAAAATACTTGTATTTGAGTTATAATTAATATTGTATGGTTTAATTTTATACTACAGATAGGAGAGTAAAAATATGGATATGGTAATTCCATGGACAAAAGTCTGGGCCGTAGTTATTACCGGACTTGTTGTTGTATTTCTCGCCCTTGTTCTGCTTATCATCTTTGTATCATTATTCGGAAAAGTTTTTTCCGGTATCGGAAACAAAGAAAAGAACAAGAGCAAACCTGCTGATTCACCTGCAGTTAATGTTACAAAATCTGCACCTGCACCTGCTCCGGCTGCTGTATCTGCCGAAGACGACAACGAAGTTATAGCTGTTATTTCCGCTGCAGTTGCCATGATGGCTGAACAGGACGGCAAGAAATATGCAGTAAAATCAATAAAGAGAACAGTAAACAAGAGACGTCAGGCAGGCTCTGTATGGGGAGCTGCCGGTCAGCGTGAAAACACACGTCCGTTCTGAAGATCTAAAAAAATACGAAAGGATATTTATCTATCATGAGTGAAGTTATAAGAATCTTTACTGATACGATAAAGGATCTTGGTATGTCAAGCGGATTTGCCAACTTAGGCTGGCAGAACTGTGTTATGATTCTGATTTCCTTTATATTTATGTATCTTGCAATTGCAAAAAAATTCGAACCTCTTCTTCTGCTTCCGATATCGTTCGGTATGCTTCTCACTAATCTTCCGCTTACAGCGATGTACACACCGGAGCTCTTCGCAGATCCTACAAACATCGACTTCGGAAAAATTCTCCACGAAGGCGGCCTGCTCGACCTTCTCTACCTCGGAGTTAAGCTTCAGCTCTTCCCGCCGCTCATTTTCCTTGGCATCGGAACAATGACAGACTTTGCTCCTCTTATTTCCAACCCTAAGAGTTTCCTTCTCGGTGCTGCTGCTCAGGCCGGTATCTTCCTTACATTTATCGGTGCGGCAATGCTGGGATTTTCTGAAACAGAAGCTGCTTCAATTGCCATCATCGGCGGTGCAGACGGTCCGACAGCTATCTTCGTTTCAAGCAAGCTCCTCGGTGCAGGTGCTTCAATCTCCACAGGTACAATCGCTCTTGCAGCATACACCTATATGGCGCTTGTTCCTATCATTCAGCCTCCTATAATGAAGGCTCTCACAACAAAGAAGGAACGTGCCGTTGTAATGGAAACACTCAGACCGGTAGGAAAGACAGAAAAGATTATCTTCCCTATCGCTGTTACAATTATCATCGCTCTTCTCATTCCTTCAGCAGCTCCGCTCGTTGGTATGCTTATGCTCGGAAATCTTCTCAAGGAAAGCGGTGTCTGCGACAGACTCGTTAAGACAGCTCAGAACGAACTTATGAATATCGTTACTATCTTCCTCGGCGTTTCAGTTGGTGCCACAACCACAGCTGACAAAATTATCACAGCAGAATTTGCAAAGGTTATCGTACTTGGTGTTATCGCCTTCTCAATCGGTACAGCTTCCGGTGTTTTATTCGGAAAGATTATGTACAGGGTTACAGGCGGCAAGGTTAATCCTCTCATCGGTTCAGCAGGAGTTTCAGCAGTTCCGATGGCAGCCCGTGTATCACAGAAGGTCGGCGCAAGTGAAAATCCAACAAACTTCCTCCTCATGCACGCCATGGGACCAAACGTTGCAGGTGTTATCGGCTCCGCAGTAGCCGCCGGCGTCCTCCTCAGTATCGTTAAGTAAACAAAAAAATCTCTTCTGAATTTACCTTTTTCAGAAGAGATTTTTTTTATCTGTTATCTGGAACCAAACGAAAAAAGCCCTTTCTTCTCATACGGCACCCTTGCCGCCCCCAGAAACTTATATCCGCATTCCTCAACAGCAGCCTTAAGCCTTTCATCATCTATATCCTCAGTTGTAATTATAACCGAGTTATTCTCCGAATGCGATGATGTAACCTTTTTTATAAAAGAAAACTGCTTCTTAAACTCATCGTCCATATGCGACTCGCACATATTGCACATCATACCTTCAATATCTACTGTAATCTTAAGCAAAGTAATCAGCTCCTTATTTTAAAAATCCATCAATAATCTTTCTCTCAGCTTCTTCTTCAGTAAGCCCGAGTGTACAAAGCTTCGTTATCTGCTCGCCGGCAATCTTTCCGATGGCCGCTTCATGAATAAGAGATGCATCAATATTCGCCGCATAAAGACCAGGAACAGCATTTACCCGACCGTTTTCAGAAATGATTGCGTCACATTCCGAATGACCTGTACACCTGCAGTTTCCGTTGATAGTTGAAACGAACTCCTGATATGAATTGCCCCTTGCAACAGATCTTGAAATAAGATCAATACTTGAGTCATCACCGTTCATCTCAACCTTAAAGTCAGACTTTGCAGTTTCATCACCGTCAGTCATAAGTCTTTCCTTTATGACAAGCTTCGCACCCTTTCCGAGCTTTGCGGAAGTAAGTCTGTTACTCGATGTAACACCGCCAATCTGAACGGTATCCATTTCCATGTATGAGTTCTCGTCCATCTCAACATCAGTAACCGGATCAATTCTCTTTGAGCCCTTTCCGTTACCTGTGCCGATATGCTTTTCCTTATAAACTACTTTTGCATTTTTGCCGATGAAGAATCTGTGGATACCATTGTGTCTTGCCTCCTCTTCGCCTTCCGAATGAACACCGCAGCCTGCAACGATAATTACATCCGCCCCGTCCTCAACGATAAAGTCGTTGTAAACAAGGTCATTTACTCCAGCCTTCGTTACACATGCCGGAATATAAACTGTTTCCTGCTGCGCTGCAGAACTTATGCGAATAACGATACCTGGATTGTCATTTTTAGGTTCTATCTTAATATTCTCAGATGACTGCCTTCCGGCACATCCGCCGTCCTCACGGATATTGAAGGCACCCTTGTAGCTTCCGTCCCAGTCAGAAACAACACCGAGAAGCTGTTCTGTAATACTGTTCATATCTGTTTCCTCCGTTAACTGTTTCTCAGTGAGCAGCGTGTTGCCGAGGTCTTGTCCATAAGTGACGGGAATACCTCATCTCTTGTTCCCATGGTTTTTACCTTTCCGTCTGCAACAACTGCGATGTAGTCTGCTATATTCATTATACGTTCCTGATGGGAAATAATCAGAAGTGAACGACTGCTGTCCTTTTTAATATTCTCAAATGCTTCGATAAGGCTTGTAAAGCTCCACAGATCAATTCCTGCTTCCGGCTCGTCAAATACAAGGAGCTTTGCATCCTTTCTTGCAAGAACCGTAGCAATCTCAATACGCTTGCTCTCACCGCCCGAAAGACTTGCATCTGCTTCCCTGTCTATATAGTCACGTCCGCAGAGTCCCACTTCACTGAGCATATGACAAACCTCAGCACCTGAAAGCTCACGTTCAGCTGAAATGGAAAGAAGATCTTTTACAGTAAGTCCCTTGAATCTGACCGGCTGCTGAAATGCATATGCAAGTCCGTTTTTTGAACGTTCAGTAATACTCCAGTCAGTGACGTCATTTCCGTCTATGATAATCTGACCTCCGCAAGGCTTGTAAAGACCTGCAATAACTTTTGCAAGTGAAGTTTTTCCGCCTCCGTTAGGTCCGGTTATAACAGTTAGCTTTCCGTCGGGAACAGTAAGATCTATCCCGTTTAGTATTTTTTCACCGGTTTCCGTTGTCCACCGGATATCATTAAGCTGCAGCATTGTACCAATATACCGCCCTTTCATTTTTTTCAGTTTGACAATCAGCATAACACATGTTTATGTGCACATACTATCATATTAAGTATACCACAACAGTGGGATTTTGTCAAAACAGTTTACAGTATTATTTCCTGTTTTCAGGTTAATTATAGTGAACGTCAAAAATAAATTTGACTTTCACGTTAATACTCACGGGTTAGCCAGCCGTGTGTAAAAAAAGGAAGTACCAAAGCACTTCCTATTGACATATACCCCATAAGGGTATATAATGATAATATCCTACGTGGGAATATAAGGAGGATGTGACTATGTCTGACAAAGAAGTATGCGGATGCTGTGGAAAAACAACAAACCGCTCGGAAGAAGAAAGAAAAAAACTAATCCACCGCCTGAACCGAATTGAAGGGCAGATTCGCGGGATTCGCGGAATGGTGGAAAAAGATGCTTACTGTGCGGATATTTTAATCCAGTCTGCCGCTGTGAACGCTGCGGTCAATTCTTTTAATAAAGAGCTGCTGGCGAGTCATATCCGAGGCTGTGTTGCCAGAGATATCCGTGACGGCAAAGATGAAGTAATTGACGAGTTAGTGGCAACTCTGCAAAAACTGATGAAATAAAAGGAGGCGTTACAAAAAAATTATGGAACAGTATACAGTAACCGGTATGAGCTGCGCCGCCTGTACCGCCCGAGTGGAAAAAGCAGTATCAGGCGTGAAAGGTGTAACTTCATGCTCGGTCAGCCTGCTTACCAATTCCATGGGTGTGGAAGGAACTGCCGGCGCCGAGGAAATCATAGCGGCGGTTCGTAACGCAGGATACGACGCAGCAATTAAAAAAAGAAACACGGAGCGAAACACACGGTCATCTTCCGACGGAGACGCACTGAAAGACAGAGAGACACCCGTACTTAAAAAGCGACTGATTGCCTCTCTCGGCTTTTTGATTGTTCTTATGTATGTTTCTATGGGGCACATGATGTGGAGCTGGCCCCTTCCGCCTTTCTTCGATAATAACCATGTGGCAATGGGGCTTTTGCAGCTATTGTTAACGGTTGTAATCATGGTTATCAATCAGAAGTTTTTTATCAGCGGATTTAAGAGCTTGTGGCATCGTACGCCGAACATGGACGCTTTGGTTGCATTAGGCGCTGCGGCCGCCTTTGGTTACAGCACCTTTGCGCTCTTTGCAATGACAGATGCGCAGGTAAAGGGCAACACGGCTGCCGTAATGTCCTGTATGCACGAGTTTTACTTTGAATCCGCCGCTATGATACTTGCGCTGATAACCCTTGGAAAAATGCTGGAGGCGCGCTCAAAAGGCAAAACCACCGACGCTCTGAAAGGACTGATGAAGCTGGCTCCCAGGACTGCCACGCTCGACAGGGACGGTATCGAAATAACCGTGCCGATTGAGCAGGTGGCAAAGGGCGATGTCTTTGTCGTACGTCCCGGTGAAAATATCCCTGTGGACGGAACCGTTTTAGATGGAAACAGTGCAGTAGATGAATCCACACTGACAGGTGAGAGTATTCCGGCAGATAAAACAATTGGCAGCACAGTTTCCGCAGGAACACTGAACCAGTCGGGATTTATCCGCTGTAAAGCGACAAGAGTCGGTGAAGACACCACACTTTCGCAGATTATTCAGATGGTCAGCGATGCGGCTGCCACAAAAGCACCGATTGCAAAGGTTGCAGATAAGGTATCAGGTGTGTTTGTCCCTGCCGTTATTGCGATTGCAGTGATAACCGTGATAGCATGGCTTATCGCCGGTCAGACAGTGGGATTTGCTTTGGCAAGGGGGATATCCGTATTGGTGATCAGCTGTCCATGTGCACTTGGACTTGCTACGCCTGTAGCCATCATGGTCGGAAACGGAATGGGAGCAAAGAACGGGATTCTCTTCAAGACAGCTGTATCTTTGGAGAAAACGGGAAAAACTCAGATTGTGGCGCTTGATAAGACCGGAACAATAACGCAGGGAGAACCGAGAGTTACAGATATGATTCCGGTAAATGGCAGAAGCGATAAGGAACTTTTATCTATTGCTTATGCGCTGGAGAAAAAAAGCGAGCATCCGCTGGCACGTGCAATCAATCAAAGGGCTGAGCAGGAAAATCTGGCAATTGACGAAGCAGACCAGTTCAAAGCCTTACCGGGCAACGGACTTACCGCTTCTCTTAGAGGTACTATCCTGCTTGGCGGCAGTTATAAATTTATAAGCGAACAAATCCTTGTGCCTGATGAAATAAAAGGAAAGTCCGAGCGACTCTCGGAAGAAGGAAAAACACCGTTGCTCTTTGCCTGCGACGGTGAGCTTTGCGGTATCATCGCCGTCGCGGATATTATCAAAGACGACAGTCCTCAGGCTATAAAAGAAATGCAAAATATGGGCATCCATGTGGTGATGCTGACAGGCGATAACGAGCGCACTGCTAAAGCAATCGGAGCAAAGGCAGGTGTTGATGAAGTGATTGCCGGTGTGCTCCCCGACGGCAAGGAAAGTGTAATTCGTGAGTTACAGCAAAAAGGCAATGTCATCATGGTCGGTGACGGCATTAATGATGCCCCGGCACTTACAAGTGCCGATATCGGCATCGCCATTGGTGCAGGTGCAGATGTTGCAATTGATGCAGCAGATGTGGTGCTGATGAAAAGCCGTCTGTCTGATGTTCCTGCGGCAATCCGTTTGAGCCGTGCAACGCTGCGAAACATTCACGAAAATCTGTTTTGGGCGTTTATCTATAATATTATCGGTATTCCTTTGGCGGCCGGCGTATTTATCAGTGTGCTCGGCTGGCAGTTAAATCCCATGTTTGCGGCGGCGGCAATGAGTTTGTCCAGCTTCAGCGTAGTCACCAACGCACTGCGCTTGAATTTCTTTCAGATGCATGATTCCAAACGGGATCACAAAATCAGAAATAAATTAAAAACTACAACCGAAAAGGAGAAAAAAACAATGGAAAAGACATTAAAAATTGAAGGTATGATGTGCGGGCACTGCGAGATGCACGTAAAAAAAGCACTTGAAGCACTTGACGGCGTGAAAAACGCCGAAGTCAGCCACAAGACCGGAACCGCTGTGGTAACGCTGGAAAAAGAGATTTCCGATGATGTTTTGAAGAAGGCTGTTGCCGATCAGGGATATCAGGTAACAGATATTCAATAATCAACCCATAATGCAAAAAACAGGCATCGACACGCTGAATGAACAGCCGGTCGGTGCCTGCTTTGTTGTGAAAGCTATAGTAAACGCAATAAATAAATTGCGTTTACTATTAGCCGATCTGCACGGAGATGACGCAGTCATCGGATGTGCAAGGCAATATAAATAAAATAATTATAGTGAACGAAAAAATATCTTTTCGTTCACATAAAAACATTAAAAACGAAATTATGAAAAACAAAACTATTGATATTTGTAAAAAAATATGTTACAATTACTCCACTATAATATATTTTAAAGGAGAGAAATATGGGAAGACATCACGGAAGCCGCCATTCAGGCAGCCATCACAGAAGCAGCAGCCACAGGAGCAGCAGAAGCAGAAGCAGAAGCCACCATCATCACAGCAGATCAGGAGGAAGCTATAACAGTAATTACGCTGAACCGGGG
>CAMCOJ010000097.1 GCA_945876405.1 uncultured Ruminococcus sp. | reverse complement strand
TGCTTATTCATTGTAAATCCACCTTACATTATGTAGTTTATACTAACATTATATCGTGAATGGTGAATTTTGTCAATAGCTTTTTCGATTAAATCAGTGTTTCCCAAGAGTCTTATAATCTACTTCTCCCTGACAAAACTTATCAAGTACGCGCTGGAACAAATCATTTTCCGGTGCTGCGTATTTGAAGAGAGTCATGCAGGAACGAAGCTTAAAGGCATCGGGAATACCGAAAACCTGTACCGGATCACTGAATAACTGGCTTATAAACAGGGATTTCTTATCCTTACATATCTTCTAAGATTTTTACAGCAGATGCCACCATTTTGGGGCATATATCTGCAAAACAATTATGCTCCATTGCATATTTAACACCCTCAGTAGTAGATATATCACATCCCAGTAATTCATTGCATATATAAGAACCATTATTCAGTTTAAATTTCTCCAGAAATTCAACTGTTTTCTGATTGGCTTGTGTTCTGCTTACAGCATCTTCTTTTTGCCATTGACCATATTTCATTCCGAGTACAAGTAAAGCACCTGTGCAGGCTCCGCACACTTCTCCTTTTCTCATTCCGCTGTTTAGACAATATGCTATTTTTAATGCTTGCTGTTCTGTAAAACCAATCTCTTCAGCATATGCTGCAAGAACAGATTGAGAACAATGAAATCTATCTTGAAAATATGATAATGCTTTCTCTTCATGTGTCATTCATACCACCTCTTAGTACTAAAATCAATTATACTGATATCCCAAGTATCTCAAGTGTTTTATAATCCACTTCTCCCTGACAGAACTTTTCAAGAACGCGCTGGAACAAATCATTTTCCGGTGCGGCATATTTGAAGAGCGTCATGCAGGAACGAAGTTTAAAGGCATCAGGGATACCGAACACCTGTACCGGATCACTGGATTCGATATCAAGAAGTACGCTTGTAATCTCGATAAGTCTCTGACCAAGAACAGGATGATTATAATAGTCTTTCGCTTCATCGAGATCTTTTATTGAAAAATATGCAGTTGTTCCGCTAAGTCCCAGTCCCTGAATCTGCGGGAATACATACCACATCCAGTGCGTATCCTTATATCCGTGCTTCATTTCCGCGAGTGCAGTTGCATAAGTTTCGCCAAAGCTGTACCCATTATCCTGAGCATCAATAAATTTCTCCAGTTCTGAATTGTAATTCATCGCTTCATCCTCCCTTCAGCATCTCATTTTATTTTCTCAAAGGATATTTCCTTATTTTTCATTGAAATCTTAACGACTCTGTATCCGTATTCCTGCAGTTCCTTTTTGTAGGTCAGAAACGAATGATCAACAGGTACTCCGGCTATTTTTTCTATTTCATCAAATAACAAGCTGAAGTTGTCACTGTTGTTATCCTTTATCCATTCCCATAATGAATTGTATTTGCTCACTGGTATTTCCTTTCCTGTCCCCGGTGGAGACATTTCTGTCGTTCAACTCTACTTCGAATCTGTTCTCTTATTTCAGCTGGAGATGTTACTTCTATTACAGGACCATATTATAAAAAATCGAATTATCATCTCTGCTTCAAATTACTTTCTATGTATTTCCATGTCAATATCCAGCCAGATTTCATCTGCAATCGTATACTGCTTATCCGGGTTACGATTCAAACAGGAATTTTACGGCATTAATTATTCCGGGTAAATTATTAATATGATCAGTATATCTTTCAAGTGGTATAGGCCTTGACCAACACAGGCACAGCAGGCAGATGAATACATTCCAGATGATAAATCCGGTTTTTCCAAGTATATTGAACCCTTTTGATTTATATTCGATTTTACGTGCAAGAATCATAGCCACAGGAATTAGTGCTGTCATTATCACATTACCTGCAACGTAGCCAGCACAGTATTTCTTTAAGCTTTCAGGCTCATTCGATGAAAAAGCGTATATAAAAAACGGAACTAAATTGCAGACTACGTATATTATTAGAGTTAATATTACAGAAGTTAAACCGAACAGACTGAACTGACGTCTGTATTCAAGACCTGAAAACTGTTTCGGATCGATATTGCTGTTAGTATTTTTATTCAATTAAAATCCCTCTCTTATGTATTTTTTTATTGTGCAGAGTTCTTCCGCCATTTTAAATACCACTGTCTCTGTGTTACAGTCGCAATAAATTCATTTTTGATTTTTCAGTTACTTGGGAACCAGCGTTCGGCTACATCCAAAAACTAGCCATCTTACTGTTTACATAAACCTGTACCGGCTTCTCAGGCATCAGGATTTTTCCTGCTAACATTTTCTTACCTAATCTTCCTGCTATTTCAGCAACCTGTTCCGGTTCAGACGGTACTCCGCCGTTTGCTTTACAGAAATCGCAGTAAATCTCATAAGCCCAGGCAGCAACATCATTTTTCTTCTTTGCATCAAGATCTGAAATAGCATTGTATTTCTTTGGTGCTACGGGTTTGGTGTTATTATTCTTATTCTTTTCATTAGCCATTGTGTTCTCTCCGTTTGTATTATTATCCTCAACAAGGACAGTATTCTTTTAAGCATAACTGAGTATCATCAATTATGCGGATATCCCAGGTATCTCAAGTGTTTTATAAAATAGTGTCATAATGCGAAACGGCGCCAGCAAATCCGACTCAGGACACATGCTGACGCTTTATTCTGCTGATTTACTTCAGATTGTTTTCAATAACAGCCATAAATTACGTCCTTTCGTGTGGTTTTCCAATAATTGAAACATGAAAGTATTCTATCACACTTACAGATAAATGTCAATCGCTAAATATGGCATTTCTGACAGCATTTATTTAATGCGTTTACAATAATAACAGCAAAAACAAAATCAACGATACTCAAATATAATCTGTTCAGCATTATTTGAACATTCAATGAATCCTGATCCCAGCAGCACTTTGATTGAGGCGCGTTGTCCTTATGACTCCAGGCACGGATAATATTTATTCCCAGTATAGTTTTTTAAGGATTTATAAAATATTAATTTCCTTCCCCGTACTCAGTGACTGCAGCTGGTCGCCCATTATTTCTTTCATCATATTAAAGGCAGGTAATCCGGTACAGTGTCCGCTGAAAAACATGGTGTTCATTTTTGAAAGTTCAGCAGCTGTCTGTGTTATAACTGTTTTTTCTTCATCAGTATAGTCAGCATCTTTTTTCATCATATGAAATCCGCTCAATACGGCATACGGTGTATTTCCGAATATCTCATAATATCTGTCAAGAATATTTAATATACCGTTATGTGCACATCCTGAGAGCAGTATACTCCTGTCATTCTGAGTAATTACCAGACACTGTTCATGTGCAAAATCATCTTCATACCTCTGTCCGTTTTCAATTTTCGAAAGTTTACGGTTTCCCTGCGGATACAGTCTTCGTCCTTTTATATTGCTGAAGAGAAAAAGTTCATCATCTATTTCCGTGCTTTCATCTGTAAAAATTGTCTGTGACAATCCGGAAATGTGCTGATCTATCCCGATATAACGTTCATCGTGATAATGTGGTTCAGATGCCTTCCTATGGATATACACAGATGCATTCGGGTTTATATAAGAGAACGGAATAATCCCTCCTGAATGATCATAATGGCCATGGCTCAGGACAACTGTGTCGACCTTTGTTAAATCAACATTCAGAACTTCTGCATTATTAATCAGAGCATCAGTCTGACCGGCATCAAGAAGAAGCCTGTGTTTACAGGTTTCTGCATATATACTGAGCCCGTGTTCAGGAATACATCCTTTTCTTTCACAAGTATTTTCTATAAGCGTTATTATTTTCATATTGTATCTTCCCTGCATTGCTTTCTTTTTCAAATCTTGAATTAATCATTGGCTTAAACTGATTCAGTACTAAATTCATGTATTCTTTCTCCAGCGTTCATATCATCGTTTAATCTTATCCATGCTCTTACCTTTTGCAAGTTCATCAACAAACTTGTCGAGATACCTTATTTCCTGCATCAGTGGTTCTTCAATATCTTCAACTCTGATTCGCATATCACGCCTTTGATAAGTTTTCTGGATGGATTTAGTTCTGGTGCGGATAAAAAGAAATCACCGTAAGTAATTTCTGAATCAAGCATCTCTGATATTTCATCGCTGCTGTATCCTGTCAGCCATTCAGTAATGTCATAAACCTCATCTCTGGTACGTCCTTTTCGCTCTGCTTTGGCAATCAGCATCGGATATACCTTTGAGAACAGCATTCCATATATTTTTTCACTATTCACTTTTGCCTCCATCTGAATCATTATCAATCTCAAACATGCTGTCAATCACATCCGAGTTCACAAGCTTTCGTACATGTGCATTTCTAAACAGCTTTTTAAACTTCGATTCATCTCCTGATTTTTGAGCATCCTTCAAAAGAAAAATCATGAACTCTGTCTGATCTTTTCGGCAGTTCTTCAATGCGTTATTTGCTGTCTCTACAGCTTTTTCGTAATCGGAGCCGATATAATAGTCGAGCATCAAACCATAAACCTTTTCACGCTCATATCCACGGTAATTTTCAAAATAATCTATTACTTTTTCAGTACAACCTAATTCCGCAAGTAGAATTGCTCCCTCGTACTTAACGTATTTATCATCTGCCGTATAAAGAATTTCTGCATATCTGATTTTATCTTCTTTCGAGCTGCAGATTATTTCAATAAGATCATCAAAAGGATCCGGCATACTGTTATATACATCATAAAACATGAAATAGATATCGTTTATAATTTTTTCCTTCAGATTCCATGGTTCATTATCTGCATTGTTTTTCTTTTTGTACTCTTCCACAAGATCCCAGATTATATTTATTTCAATCTGATCATCTATATACGCGTAATCCATAAGATCGCCTACGTAATCCGTTATTTCATCCCATAATTCACTGAGACCGATAATTTTTACCGCCATATTTTATCCTCTCTTATCTTGATGTATCATACTCCGCCAGCTGCAGCGCACATTTCTCTGCACTTGCATAAGCAAAATACTTTACCGGAATTTTCTTCATACGCACAATTTCCATAATCTTATTGTACTTGTTATGCGGCATTGCGTTTGTCTGCATCCATACAACATCAGCGTTTCTGATTGTATTAACATCCGGATCAGCATACGGGTCAATGAATTTTACGTTAGGCAGGAGCTTTACAATAACCTTTAGCCATGTAGCATGTCCGCCGTATACGACCACTTTTGCCTTTGTTCTGTACGGGAATGAAACTGTTGATTCCTCAGCTGTTTCTTCCTCTTCAGTGCTGTTCTGAATTTTGTAAATCAGGTCACGGAGTTCGAGAAGCTCCTGGGTTTCAGCTGCGGAATCATCACGCATTTTATCAATCTTCTTATTAAGATCAGAAGCCTGTTTCTCAGCCTCATACAGTTTCTTCTTCAGTGATTCGATTTCATCATTTCTGGCTGAAAGAAGCTGACGAAGTTCTGATGTACTCTGATTAACTGCATTTCCGGAACGTTCCCTGATAAGATTTTCCGTCTTTATAACATCAGCGAAGCCGTGCTTATTTGTACTGAATTCAGAAAATGACTTGAAATACCGCATAAGCTCAGCCTGCTTACGTGACATACCTGACTTTACAAATGCCTGAACATCCTCATACATATTTGCTCTGTATCTCGGCATACAGACTGATGATGCTTCATAAATCATCTGAGGAAGGTTAAATGAAATCAGCTCGTCTTTCTGAAACTTCATATTTTCGCGGACCCACATAAACGCATCCGTGTATTTCATCTCATACAAATCAGCATACTGTTCCGAATCATCTTCTGCAGTTCTGTCATATTTTCTTACGGAAACACTGTCATCGTCTTTATCTGAATTGCTGTAATGTTCTTCCATACGTTCATCAATCAGATCCCAGTATGCTGTATTGTTTCTGGAATTCCACGGCAGCTGCTGAACTGCATATCCGCAGACATTACCAAACACATGCGGAATCCACGGCAGACTGTCACCGCTGTCAAGCAGATAAAGAAATCCGAAAAGAATCTCATACGGATTGCTGATTTTAAAACTGTCGGCTTCCTCAGGTTCGGTCTGTCTGGCATTATCAGACAGTTTGAATCTCATCTTATCCAGTCTTTCTCTTAGAATAATATCCTCATATTCTATTTCAGATGCAAGAATTGCGATTTTATCTTTTAAACTGTCAACCCTTTCAAGCGTCAGACTTGTTTCAACCGTAAACCGTATATCATCGTCACTGAGCGATCCTAAATCATCAGCTCTGGTATTGTTCAGAACATTCAGAGTATTTTTCGTTTTTTATGCTGTTTGATTTTGCTCATTATTTTTTCAGTCTGCTCAGCAATGTTGTCTGTAATACGTGATTTTTTTCTTGGCATGTGCGCTCCTTTCGCTTTACATGACCTTATCATCATCCCAGTTTATTCGTTCACCGGAAAAGCCACCTGAACGTGTCCCGTCTGAAAAAACTATTTCAAATCCGGTACTGTTTCGTTCCACATCATCTATCCCGTCGAGGATTTCACCAAGCTTCTTCATAGACACTTCAGCCTTATCATTAATATGATGCAGCAGAAAATCAATTGCAGCTTTTGTGGATTTAATATCCTTTTGCTGAATACAGTTTACGGTTTTTCCGCCGATTGTAAGTACTTGAGCTTTAAAATCAACTTCTATGAAATCATAGTATATTGATTTACCTGTTTTAATATCAAAATTACTGGTCCAGATCATATCAAAATTCGTATCGCATCCATTGTAGAAATCATATTTATCAGGAATTTCATATTCTACATCAATTGAAGTCAGATATTCAGGTATATCAAATTCGAGGGATTCATTCTGACATAATGATGATACAGCAAAATGCTCCTGTTCCCATTTTCCATCAGAGTTCCTCCGTTCAATAAACAGTCTGGAATCACTGCCAATAGTAAAATATCTGTCATTTCCGAAATTAACCTGAATTTCTCTGTCACCTTTTATATCAAGAAAATAATAGATAAAACCGTCTTTAAGCGGGTTTACAGCACTTGACATAGTGTAAACATGGCCTTTCATATAACTGGTTTTATAGTTTGCATCTGTTGTATTCTCAGAAGTCATTGTTCCATCATCCTTCTTTAATGTTTTATCTCGTGCTGTATTTCATTGCAAGATATGCAGCAAATACTGCAAATCCAATAAATGCACCACTGCCCTTCTTAATTTTCTCTATTGCTTCCGGATTATCCCGCTCTTCAGCCTTTACAAACAGTTCGGGCTTAAAGTAAAATCCTAATCCGAGAATGAGCAGAAAAATTAATGATATTATAAAAATCATGGTTGGTTCTCCGTAAAATATGATATGTTAATATTACATTTCAAATGCCTTATTCCAGCTTTCTTAAATCAGAAATCAATCATATAACTGTCTCTTATACACATCTCCGAGCCCACGAGACAGGCAGAAATCTC
>CAMCOJ010000096.1 GCA_945876405.1 uncultured Ruminococcus sp. | reverse complement strand
ACTCCGTGCATATCGGCCAATAGTGAACGAAAAAATATTTTTTTCGTTCACTATAATAAATTCGCCAATACATTCATTATATCAGATTTATAATAAAAATTTCAATACACCTGAATAATTTTTGATCTGAAAACTAAGTAACCAAACGGAGTGAAAAATCAGAAATCATGTTTTCCGGTAAGTGAATAGACAACCCATTCGGCGATATTTTCAGCATGGTCGCCGATTCGTTCGAAATATTTGGCAATCATAAGGATATCAACAAGAGCTTCGGCATTTTCGGATGAGGAATTCTGTATTTCGCAGATAAGCTGTTTCTTTGCGTTCATAAACAGTTCGTCCATAGTATCATCTTCTTTAATTACAGAATACGCAATCTTTGTGCTCTGTTCTATATATGATTCAATGCTTTTCATAACCATATCAACAGCGGTTTTAGCCATTTCATTCAGTGTGTCCTTTGATTTCAGGTCTATTCCGCTTATGTATTCTGCAATTTCAGCTATGTCTTCAGCCTGATCGCCTATTCGTTCCATGTCAGAAATCATTTTAAGGGCGGAGGTTATCATTCTGAAATCTGTGGCTACAGGCTGCTGGTGTATGAGAAGTTTCATACAGAGAGATTCTATGTCACGCTCTTTGTGGTCTATCTGTTTTTCAGTTTCGGAAACTCTCTGCTTCATTGTACCATCATTTTCTGTCAGGCTTCTGACGGCACAGCTTATGGCTTCTTCACACAGTGCCCCCATTCTCATAAGTTCTGTATTCAGCGTTAAAAGCTGTTCTTCATATTTATCTCTCATATTATCCGAACCTTCCTGTTATATAGCTTTCAGTTCTCTTGTCCTCCGGATTGGAGAATATTTTATCCGTATCATCAAACTCGATTACCTCACCTAACAGGAAAAATGCAGTTTTATCAGCAATTCGTGCGGCCTGCTGCATATTGTGGGTTACCATGATGATAGTGTATTTGTCACGAAGGGAAAGTGCCAGATCTTCAATTTTAGAAGTGGAAATCGGGTCAAGCGCTGAAGTCGGCTCATCCATAAGCAGAATTTCCGGTTCAACTGCCAGAGCTCTTGCGATACAGAGACGCTGCTGCTGTCCGCCGCTCATTCCCAGTGCGTTCTTCTTAAGCTTGTCTTTGCATTCTTCCCAGATTGCTGCTTTTCTGAGTGAGGTTTCAACTATCTCATCAAGTGTGGATTTAGCTTTTATACCGTGAATTCGCGGACCGTATGCGATATTGTCATATATGCTCATAGGGAAAGGATTCGGCTTCTGAAAAACCATACCTACACGGCGGCGAAGAATGTTTACATCAAAGTTATTGTAAATATCTTCGTTTCCAAGGGTGATTTCTCCTTCAATACGGCAGCCTTCCACCAGGTCGTTCATACGGTTTAAGGATTTGAGAAATGTTGATTTTCCGCATCCGGAAGGTCCTATCATTGCTGTTATCTGTTTTTCCGGAAGGGAGAGATTTATGTTTTTCAGAGCATGAAAATTTCCGTACCAGAGATTTACGTTTTTAGCTTTTATAATATCCATGTCAAATATCCTTCTTTAATTTCTGAGCCGCAGTTTTTGCCGAAATGTTTATTACAAGAGTAAGGAACAGCAGAATAGCTGCAATTGCAAAAGCAGTATCAAAATCACCGCGTTCCTTGGCGTACATATACAGCGATACAGTAAGTGTGGAACCTGATTTTCCGGGCATAACTGCTTCGTTTAATCCGAGAATTTCATTTGCCATACCTGCAGTGAACAGGAGGGCTGCACTTTCTCCGACTATTCTTCCGACTGCCAGAATACAACCGGTTACTATTCCGTCAACTGCTGAAGGCAGGACGGTTGTCCTTATCATATGCCACTTTCCTGCTCCGAGGGCAAGTGCACCTTCACGGAAACTGTCGGGAACGGTCTTAAGACTTTCCTGTGTAGTACGCATTATTGTAGGGAGAGTCATGATTACAAGGGTAAGTGCTCCGGCAATCAGGCTTGTTCCAAGAGAGCAGAACTGAACAAATACAAGCATTCCGACAAGTCCGTATATGATTGACGGAACACCTGAAAGAGTTTCTGCTGCAAGTTCAATTATACGTACTGCTTTTTTATTTGAAGCATACTCGTTAAGATAAACCGCAGCGCCGACTCCGAGCGGGAGAACTACAATGATAGTCATCAAAATTATATAGAGTGTATTGAGAATGTTCGGAAGGATTCCGACAGTTCCTTTAAGAAGACTCGGTTTTGATGTGACAAGTTCTCCGGTGATATGCGGAAGTCCCTTTGCAAGTATGCAGACTACTGTTCCTGAGAGAATCAGTGCTATTACGGCGACAGATGACCATATGAGGACGTTCAGCAGAGTGGATTTGATTATCCTGCCTTTTGATATTTTTGTGTTCATATCAGTTTTTCTTCCTTTTCACTACAAGATTAAGCAGCAGATTTATTGCAAGAATGAAAATAAACAGTACGAGAGCCACTGAGAAGAGCGCTTTTCTCTGGAGTCCGGAGGAATAGGACATTTCACTGGCAACTGCTGTTGTGAGAAATCTTACACTTCCGAAAAGTTCCGGCATATTAGCAACGTTTCCGGCAACCATCATAACTGCCATTGCTTCTCCTACGGCACGACCGATTCCGAGAACAACTGACGCAAGTATACCGCTTTTTGCAGCCGGAAGAGTAACTTTGAATATGGTTTCCGTTTTTGTTGCTCCCAGTGCGAGAGAAGCTTCTTCGTATTCTTTCGGTACAGCACGTATTGCTGTTTCAGAAACGGAGATTACTGAAGGGAGAATCATAACAGCGAGAACTATTATTGCTGAAAACAGATTTGCACCGTCCGGCAGACCGAAGATTTCACGTACAGCCGGTACGATAATAATCATTCCGACAAGACCGTATACAACCGACGGGATACCGGCCATAAGGCTTACTGCACTGTTTACAAATGAGGATGTTTTCTTTCCGGCTATCTTTGCGATAAATACAGCGCAGAGAATTCCCGGCGGTACACCTATAAGAACAGCACCGAATGTTCCGTATACCGATGAGAGAATAAACGGAAGAATTCCGTATGAAGGTTCACTGGCAGCTGAGGCCCATTTTGTTCCGAACAGAAAATCCTTAAGGCCGATTTCGGCCATTGCCGGTGTTCCGGAAACAATCAGGAAAACGCTGATCAGAAGAACAAAGGCTACGGCAGTAAATCCGCAGAATGTAAATACTGTCTTCATTGCGGATTCGATTATTTTTGCCGTTTTCTGTTTCGGCTTTGCTGCAGAATGATTCCCGGTAAGTTCGATAACATTACTTTTCAACCGGAACTGCACCTGCCTTTTTGATGAACTCATCAGCTTCACTGCTCATGCAGAAGTTATAAAAATCCTTTGCTGTGCCGGTAAGTTCTGAATCCTTTTTCGTTACAAGTAAAAAGTCACGCTGAATTTTATAGCTGCCGTCAAGTATGGTTTTCTCTGAAGGCGTTACTCCTTCCACGTTTACTACTGACACTGAATCACTTACGGAGGCGAGGGATGCATAACCGACAGCATTTGGGTTTGATGCAACGGTCTGTATTACATCACCTGTTGAAGTGAGTTCCTGTGTGTATACGCATTTATCCGCTGTACCGGTTATTGATTCGAAACCGTCCCTGGTGCCTGATGCAGCTTCTCTTCCTATGCATACCACAGGCGAGTCAGAACCGCCAACCTCATTCCAGTTTTTTATTTTTCCTGTGTATATGGCGGCAATTTCTTCAAGACTCAGGTCGGAGACAGTGTTTTTCGGATTTACTACCAGTGCAATTCCGTCAACTGCGACAACTTCGGCCTTAAGATTTTCAGCTTCTTCAGATTTGAGTGCTCTGCTTGAAAGTCCGATATCGCACCGGCCTTCCTGCACGGCCTGAATTCCGGAGCCTGAACCTGTAGGATTGTAGGTGACTTTTACACCGGAGTTTTTATCCATATAGGCTTCGCTGAGAAATCCGATAACCTTTTCCATCGATGTGGAACCGTCAGTGGATACGGTGCCTGTTGATGTGCTTCCTGTGGAGATACTGCCTTCGTTGTCTGCACAGCCTGTAAGGGAGCATGCTGCAAGTGCGAGTGCGGTGAGCACACATGATATTCTGCCTGTTTTCATTTATAGACTTCCTTTCAGAAATATTGTTTATCATCTGCCGGCATTATTATTGTAACATGCGGAATGTAAAGTGTGAAATCATACAATTGTCAAATCTTTGTTAAAAAAATATTGAATTTAAAGTCTGATTATGTTATACCATAAATAAATATATTAAGTTAACGGAACGAGTGAAAAAGGGATTATTACTGGTTAGTCGTTCTGACAAAACAGGGGTGATATGAATGAGAAAAAATACAAAAAAACATACTGCATATGTCTTGATAGCGATTCAGATTTTTATAATGGTTGTTCTTTCCGTTGTGGTTACCATTGTTGTATCGGAAAGGGCAGGCAGAAGTTCGGTTGAGCATATGAAAACAATATCTGACAGCCGTGCAAAAATGATAGAAGAGTATGTGGGAAATGTTGAGCAGATGCTCAGCATATACAGCTGCAGTCCGGAGATAATCGGGGCAGTTCTGCAGCCTGAAAATGAAAAAGCAATAAAATCTGCTCAGGAGTTTACTGAAGATTTTTCATCAAAGATAGAAAATCTTGAAGGTATTTATGTAAGTGAATGGGACACCCATGTACTTGCTCACACCAATCCTGCCGTTGTGGGAATGATAACAAGAAAAGATGAAGGACCGCTTCAGCAGCTTCGCAATGCTCTGACGGAGGCGGGAGAGGGAGTTTATGATACCGGTATCATTATTTCTCCGGCAAGTGGTCAGCAGATAGTTTCCATGTACAAAGGAATTTTTGATGAGAACGGTAATCCGCTTGGTCTGGTGGGACTTGGTGTCTATACTTCGGGACTTGTTCAGAGACTGAACGATTTTGAAAACAGAGGTTTTGACAGTGCCGAATATTACATGGTCAATGTTGCTGACGGGACATACATATTCAATGATGATTCGGAAAAAATAACAGTTTCTGCTAAGAACGGGTATATACAGGAACTGTGTGAAAAATATAAAACCAGTAGTCGGGATGAAACGGGTACTTTTGAATATACTTCTTCCGAAAACGGTGAAAAATACGTATCTGTCTATAATTACCTGGCCGGCAGAGGATGGATATTTGTACTTGATGATATACAGAGCGAAGCATACAGGCTTTCATCTGCCATGAAAATTTATCTTATGGTGTTCTGTACGATAATTTTCGCGGTAATGATTGTCATAGGATATGAGATGAGAAAGTCTGCAAAAAAGGCGGATCATGAACTACTTATCAAGGAGCAGAAACATAAGGAAGAACTGGATTCAATACTCATTTCACTTTCTGAAAATTCCTCCATGGTTAATGTCAGTCTTTCTTCTGATTCAGTTATTTCATGCTACGGTTTTAGCGAGAGTGAAAAGGAAATCTTATCAAACTGCAGGGAATCCGGTGCAATGGAAGAATGCTGGAAGATTATTCTTTCAGATATAAATGATGACTCCATGAGAAAACGTGCTTCAGATATTCTTGATTTAGCCAAACTTCAGGAATGCTTTGCTGAAAATGAAAAGGATGTTAAGTGTTCCTATAATGTCAGTATGCCTGACGGGAGTGTGGAGGTGCGTGAACTTCATGTCAGTATGCTCAGAAATCTTGTCAACAACAATATAGAGGCGGTTATTCAGATAAATGATATTTCCGATGAATATTACAAGAATATCGTCGGAACATACCTTGCGCTAAGACAGTTTAAGTTTACAACCATTATTTTTATTAATTCAGGAAGAGGAAGATCTCTTTCCAATAATACAGATATTGGAAAGGAAAATATACTGTATGATTATGATTTTTTCCGAAGGGATATATATGAAAAGCTGATAGATATTAATGAACGTGATGAATTTTTTGAAAAGATTTCCGCAGAAAATATAATCAGATATCTTGAAAAGGAAAAAATTTACGCTGTTTATGTTCATGGTATTTCTGAAACAGGTGAGAAGATATATCTGAAGTATGAGTTTCAGTACATTGACAGTGCAAGGGAAACAGTTCTTCTTTGCGTTTCAGATGAGACAGTGGTATGGGAAAATGATGTTCTGACAGGACTGTGCAACTACAAGGGCTTTATAAGTCAGGCCTCCTATGTTCTTGAAAACAGCAGTGAAAATGATGAATTTGCAGTGCTTGTTACAAATATAAAATGGTTTAAGGTTATCAATAAGATATTCGGTACGGCAATATGTGACGAGTTCCTTAAGGAATATGCAGATATGCTTAGAGGTTCATCGCTCAACCCTGTAGTAATCGGAAGATTTCCTGCATCAGATCATTTTATTATGCTTGTTCACAGGGAGAACTTTAATCCTGAAGAGATTATGAGAATATCACATCAGCATATTGAATCGGAAGACAGAGAAGTTGATGTGCTTATTACCTGTGGTATATACAATGTTACAAATAAAAAGTTAGCGGTATCGGATATGGTGGACCATGCGATAATGGCATTTAAGGGAATCAAGGATTTTTATAATGTTCCGTATGCTGCATTCAGCGATCTTGAAGAGGAGAGATATCTTTCCGGTAAACTTGTTGTAAGCGGATTTGAAAAAGCCCTTCGTGAAGGAGAATTCCAGCCGTTTTATCAGCCGATTTTCGATGCAGTTACCCACAGAATTGTATCTGCAGAGGCTCTGGTAAGGTGGAAACGCAATGGTTCATTTATACCGCCGGGAATGTTTATCCCTGCGCTTGAGGAAAACGGAAGTGTTTCAAGAGTTGATCTTTACATATCCGACTGTGTAACTGAATTCCTTAAGAAGAGAAAGCAGGATGGAAAGAACATTGTTCCGATTTCTGTAAATCTTTCGGGAATGGATTTTTATGCTTCAGACACAATTGACGGCGTAATGAAAAACATAGAGGTAATGGTTGACTACAGTATAATCCCGCGCTATGAAATTACTGAAACAGCCTGGGCTGATGCCATGGACAATAAAAACGAGATTATCGAAACTATGCGTGAAAAGGGAACGCAGATTCTTATCGATGATTTCGGAAGCGGTTATTCGTCATTCAGTACACTGAGGGACTTTAACTTTGATATTCTCAAGATAGATATGGGATTTATCAGAAAGATAGGACAGAGCAAAAAAGCCGACAGCATAGTATCGTCAATTATTGATATGGCACATTTTATCGGACTGAAGGTGGTTGCAGAGGGTGTTGAAACCAAAGAACATCTCGACTTCCTTACTGAGCACGGCTGCGATTATATTCAGGGATATTATTTTTCAAAGCCTCTTCCGGAGGATGAATTTGAAAAGATGCTGGACGAGCAGATGGAAGACTCTGAGAAATTTAAACGAATATAAAAAAACTATCCGTAATGATAAGGTTACGGATAGTTTT
>CAMCOJ010000095.1 GCA_945876405.1 uncultured Ruminococcus sp. | reverse complement strand
CCATTATATCAGGATATTCAGCTTTAAGCTCACTGTATATAAGTTCAATTGTTTTTGACACAAGGTTATCTTTGTAATAATCAGCTATAGATGATATATCCAGATGAATCACATTGTACCTGTTCAGGTGTTCTTCAAAATCCGGCGAATCTGATATTTCCAGTTCTGAAAAAAGCTCTTTTGAATTACATCCTCTGCTGTAATACGCATCAATCATCTCTGCTGCCTGTGATTTTCCGAAACGTCGTGCATGACTTACTGCTATACAGTTCTTTTCTGCTCCCAGCTTTCTGTTCAGTATATTCAGCAATCCGCTTTTATCAATATAAATTTCGTCCTTTGCAGATTTTCTGAACCCTTCATTTGATGGATTAAAGTACGTTCCCATCTTTCTTCCTCCGTTTCGCGTAAATATCTATACTTTAGTATACCATTTTTTTATACTATTGGCAAGACAAAAGGTACAGCAATATTGTTTTAACCGACTACTTTCTCTGATGTTTCATTATTATGGTAGGATCCTGTACAGGAGTACGGACAATCGACCCGTAATCAACCTGTCATAAAATATTCGTGAAACGGAGACATTAAATACTTAAACCTGAATATAAACAACTCCCGCTTACTGAGTTATTATCAGTAAGCGGGAGTTGTTTTATAATCCGGGCATTTTCGTTTTGATATTTTTTATGTTCACAGCTTAAATGCAGTTATTTTACCGGACCTAAACTGTCGATAATTTTGGAAAGAAACTGTCTGAGCCTTGCAAGGTCAGCAAGATTTACATCACCGTCGCCTGTAGTATCAGCAGCTTTCATAGCTGCTTCATCAAATTCCTTTTCACCAATAAGATGAAGTGAAAGATATGAAAGGTCTGTTACATCTACTTTCCCGTTTTTATCAACGTCACCGTAAATAATATCACCAGCAGGAGCGCCAGGCTCAGTAACAGTAGTTTCCATGGGTGTTGTTGATGATGCTGTAGTAACATCCGGTTTTGTCGTTTCTGCTGGTTTTTCAGTAACTTCAGGCTTTGTTGTTACAACCGGATCAGAAGGAGAATGCACCTTACCGTAAAGATCCTCAGGCATCTCATCAAGTGTAAGACAGTATTCACTGTTGTATATTTTATTTAATTCATCAAAATCCTGCTTGTTCTCACTCATCAGAAATTCGCCGTACCACGGACAGAAGTAAAGCCATGCGGCATTTTCTATTGTAAGATTGTCAAGTGAAGGAATAGTGTCATTTTCTGACATGGCAACCATCTTTGTACCCTTGGTAAGATCAACAAGATAGTTGTAAATTCCGGCAATGGCACTTAAACACGGACCGCCGGATAAACCGTCATCTCTTCCGTACTCACAGTTATATTTATCGTAGGCAACGATATCAACATATTCGTCCCCCGGATACCAGCTTGGTGAATTTGCATAGTTATAACTGTTGTATTCCCAGATAAGATTGTGAAGATCATATTCTTCAGTAAGTTTTGTATAAAGAAGTTTCCAGAGTTCCTTATATACTTCCGGTCCTCTGTCTCCCCACCAGAACCATGCCGTACCGCCTGTAAAGTTGCCCTCATTTCCCTGTGCTTCATGAAGCGGTCTGAAAATTATCGGAACTCCTGCATCCTGACAGAGCTTAAGCTGTTCTGCAAGATCTTCAACTGCAGCATCAAAGTATTCTCTTTCCTTTGTACCCTCTTCAAGAATATTTGCTGTGTTAAATGTGCTGTTTGAAGTCTGGTAGTTTTTATATGTGCATTCCTTCCAGTCAACTTCATCTCCAGGAGTATAGTTGTCAAAGTCAATAGGAACATTGATATGCCAGCATGTTGTAGCTATACCATTTTTATTTTTTACCCAGTCAATAAGACGCTCTGTTGTACCGTCTTCCCAGCCATAGAGTGGGTTATAATTCATCATATCAAAGCCTCTTATCGCAGGAAGCTTACCAGTTTTTTCCTCAAGGAATTCAAACTCAAGTTCCATATTGCCGTCGTTACCGCCGCCGTAAATCTCCTGCTGGCCGGAAATTACATACTTGCCGTACACTGAAGCAAGATAACTCATAAGAGCCTTTGTTTCATCAGTTGCCTTTGCATCAACCGGCGTTGACGATGCCTTTGAAAAATCAGGAGCCGGTGTTCTTGTAAGAGTTACAGTATCATAGAGACAGTAACCCCATCCTCCGCCGAATGAAATTGTATTTTCTCCTTCAAAAAGTTTGATATCGCCGAAGCTGAAATCGCTCCATGTATCTGTATGCGGTACGTTTACCGTATATTTTTTGCTGTAGTCTCCGCTTTTGACATTAACTTCAGCCTGACGGAATTCACCTTCGGCGCCAAGATACATAAGCGCTTTTGTTTCAAGTCTGTACATACCTGTTTCAGGTGCATTTACAGTAAATGTCATACATCCTCCGCCTTTTACCCATCCGAATCCTGTTCCTGAAAATCCCGGATATTCGTCATTATACACCTTATCAGCTGCCTCAACGCCGTCATCCATCTCCAGCTCCTCACACTCAGCCTCAAAAAGAGGTTTAACTCCTTCAATAGCTTTAACGTCATTTACAGAACTTCTGAATACAGAAAATGAACTTACTGCCATAACTGCAGCAACCATTGCAGATACTTTTTTAGAATATTTTCCAGACATTATCTTTTCCTCCTTATTTACATAAAAACCATTAACGCAATTAACCTTTTAACTATATTATAAATTAGATTTAAGATTTTTTCAAGTGAAATTTAATATCATATTTAACAAAATTCAGAAGCGTATTTAATCATTTTAAACAGTGATTCGCTACGCCCTGGCGATAAATACCTGTGGTCGGACTTTCAACGACTGGCATTGCGTCATGCCCGACACACAACAAAAATGCTGTAAAAGCCTTCAAAAGCCTTTACAGCATTTTTCTGATTTTATCACATGATTTATTCAATAGCGTCCAAAGCTGAACTCATAATAATAAATAAGCTCCGGCAGTTTCTTTTATTACCGACGGAGCTTATTTCGTTTCACCACTTGTATATAATACAAATATAGTGAACGAAAAAAATATTTTTTCGTTCACCGGTGCCGATATGCACGGAGTGACCGCAGGGAACGGATGTGCAAGGCAATATTAATAAAATATTTATAGTGAAAGTCAAATTTATTTTGACGTTCACTATAAATACTGCATTACAATGTTTTCAGAAGCTCATCAATCTTTTCTTTTGTTGCAAGTCCATCCGAGAAAGCTGTAGCACCGCCTGCTGCTGTACCGAGCTTCAGGGCATATTCGTAATCTCCGTTCAAAGAGCCTGCCGTAAATCCGGCTACCATTGAATCACCCGCTCCCACCGAGTTTTTAACCTTACCACTGCAAATTCCGCAGCGATGCATTTTGCCGTACTCGTCAATAAGCATTGCACCGTCACCTGCCATGGAAACAAGGACATTGACTGCACCCATATCCTGAAGTTTCCTTGCATATTTCTCAATATCATCATCGGATAAAAGCACCGTGCCGAACATCTCACCAAGCTCGTGATTATTTGGCTTTACCAGAAAAGGTCTGTATTTGAGTACATTTAGAAGAAGATCCTTTGTAGCATCGACAATTGTTTTCACTCTCTTCTCAGAAAGACTGGCAAGTATCCTCTCATAAATATCCGAAGGCAGTGACGGCGGTATACTTCCTGCCAGAATCAGCGTGTCCCCTTCTGATAGCTCTTCCAGCCTGTCGAACAGCTCAGCAACAGCTTTGTCATCAATGTACGGTCCCTGTCCGTTCAGTTCGGTTTCTTCCGCTGCCTTTATCTTAACATTTATACGGGAATTTCCTTTTTCAAGATGTACAAAGTCTGTATTTATCCCCATATCCGCAAGACCTTTTTCTATCGCTTCACCTGTAAAACCTGCAGTAAAACCCAGTGCTTTTGAAGGAATACCAAGCTCCCTCAGTACAACAGAAACATTAATACCCTTACCGCCGAAATACATTTCCTCTCTTTCGGAACGGTTTGTAGCCCCCGGCTTCATATCACTGATGTGAACTACATAATCTATAGCAGGGTTAAACGTTACCGTATATACCATAAATATAACCTCCCTCGGCTGTCTGATAAACAGCTGATGTTTTTGTCTTATATTCCAAAGTAATCATCATTACAAAGTTTTCATTTTCAGTCTTCAGTTGCGTAAACAGTCTCGCTCATCTTTACTTTGCACGCCTTTCCGTAAAATGCTATTCCGTAATTTATCACTTTTTCATAACAGTCATCGGTAAGCTGTTCCGCATATTTTTTCGTTTGGATTTGTTTAAGTGCTGTATTGCACATAGTTTCCATTTCTTTAAATGAACCAGCTACCTTCAATTCTATTATTACTGCAATTTCCCTGGTCTGATATTTGCAGATTGTTATATCCGTTCTTCCGGTTCCGTTCTCACGATTTGATTTTATTTCATATTCATCGTTTCCGGTCATCGCTCCAAGTAAAAATCCATGATAGAAATTTTCAAGATAATCATGAAAACTTATACTCTTTCTCAGCCAGCGGTTTATCTCCTTCTGTGCTTCTTCCGGTTTTTCGTCAAGGAAATATTCAAGAAGTTCGGGCGTTCTTTCGCTTTGTACTATTTCATCAAACCATTTTTGTATGGTATCTTCATAAACTGTAAGAACTTCAAGATTAGGTATTACCATTTCCGAAACAGTTCTTTTATTAATAAACTCTGAATTAATCTGTTTAAGGTATCCTGTAAAAAGCAGAAAGCTCCAGATGTCTTCGTTATTTACATCCAGATCTGAATATACTGAATTTTGATTTATTACAGCATTAACACTCCCGCCAGCTATCAGATTCTCTATCTTCTGCCTTGTATTTTCATCTGATTTTTCTATTAGCTGACGAATTATACTGTTTGAGCTGGTGTTTATCCAGTAGGCCTGACATGAATAATCATTACCACCGATTGCTGATGCAATATATTTCACTATACTCCATGAATTATATATTTCCGTTTTTCCGAAAAGATATCCGTCATACCATTTTTTCATCTCATCAAGTTTATCTTCGAGATTGTAATATTTCGCCAGACTTTCTACTTCACTCTGTGTAAATCCATAATATTCAGACAGTCTCTGGTCTGTTACAGGATATATATCCAGATTGTTCATTCCTGTAAATATACTTTCCTTTGATATTCTGAGGCATCATGTCATTACTGCAAATTCAAGTGACGGATTTGTTTTCAGTACTCCCTTAAATACACTGCGTACAAGTTCAACCATTTTATCGTAGAAGCCCTTAAAGTGTGCATTTTCAAGTGGTACATCATATTCATCTATAAGAAGTATAACCTTTGCGTGAAAATGTTTTTCCAGACATACAGACAAAAAGCGCAGAGCTGATTCATATTCAATATCCTTTGCCTTTTCATCCCGGATGCTCAGAAATTTCTCTTTTTCTGCTTCACTAAGTTCTGATGAATCTTTAAGATAATTATGTCGTCCAAATTCTTCAGCAACAGCATTTTTAAAAAACACAAAAGCTGATCCATAATCAGATTTGTCCATATCTTTCAGCGATATTGTTATAACCGGATACTGTCCCTGATGCTTCAGATATTTTTCGCCAGCATCATTTATCTTCAGTCCATCGAACAGATACGCATTGCTTTTTTCTGTTTTCTCAAAGAAACGCTGAATCATACTCATGTTCAGTGTTTTCCCGAAACGTCTTGGTCTTGTGATGAGATTCACCTTTGCATTCTGATTCAGTAAATCCTTTATAAGCAGTGTCTTGTCTACAAAACAGTATCCCTTGTCAATAAGTTCCTTAAAATCTTCTGTTCCAACTGGTATTGGCTTTCTGTCCGGCATTTCTTCATCTCCTTTTCAGATTTTTAACTACTTATATATTACCATAATTACGAGGTTTAAGTCAATAAAATTCGCTGCATACGTGACTTGATTTACTTCCCTGTATAAATAATCGGATGTGCAAACTGACAAAACAAAACATAAACATCCGAACAGGTATAACTCTCTGTTCGGATGTTTTTTTGTATCAAATTCAGGATAGTCAGATTCATTTTGATTTCACTGTATTTACACCCCACCATTCTTCAAATGCAGTCACAGGCCAGCATCCTGTTTCAGTAACCCTGTAATAAATATCTTTTTCCGTATCAACCATAAGAACAGGGATAACACCACTGTCAATCACCGAACCGTCTATGTAGTAATGAGACTGACCGTCAAAATAAACATCATGAAACCCTGAATCACCCGAGATTTCAGCTGTCCCAACATGACCGGCAACAACCTTCATATCAAGACCTTCTATCTTCCCGGTTTCAGCCGGATATTTTCCGGTAAAGATATGCTCCGCTGTCCCCCACTCCCACATATCTCCGGCTTCTTCATCTATCCCGGCATGAACAAAAATAGTGTTTCCTTCTGTATAATATCTCGGAAGATTCTGCATCCAGTCAGTGTATCTTTCTTCGTCAGTATCATCAGAGATATTATAAGCCGATTTATTCATAGAATCCACAGAGGAAAAACCAGCCAGAACAAACTCTTCATGATTTCCCATCAGAGCCACTACTTTTTCAGAGCCGTATCTGTACTGCAGTTCCATGATACGGTCGAGCACACCACGGCTGTCATCCCCGCCATGAATATAATCTCCGAGTAAAATGAGCATTGTATCCTCTTCTTCAAGATGACCTGTTACCATAGAAAGTGCATGATCAAATTCCGCAAGACATCCGTGTATATCGCTCATACAGTATATTTTCATCAGTAACCCCCTTTTAAATGTACGTCAAAATAAATTGACTATCACTCATTCCAGTCAATTTTATTGCTATTTCCAAATCCGCCCAAACGTGTTCCGTCAGTAAAACTTATCTCAAATTCACCGCTCTCCTTATTTACATATTTTATCCCATCAAGTAATTCGCCAAACTCTTTCATTGACATTTCTGCTTTATCATTGATATGTAACAGTAGAAAATCAACCGCTTCATTTGTTGATTTAATATTACTTTCCTGAATAAACCTCACCGTTTTCCCTCCCAATTTCAGTACAGGATTATTAAATTCAACCACTATGAAATCGTAGTACAAAGATTTTCCGGTTCTGATCTGAAAATTGCGGCTCCATATCATACTGTAATTTGTATCACAGCCATTGTAAAAATCATATCTTTTATAAAGTTTATATTTTACTCCTAATGATTTTAAATATTCCGGCAGATCAAATTCCAGTCTGCCATTTTTCCGGACAGCAGGTACAGCAAAATGTTCCTCTTCCCATTCCCCGTCTGAATTCATTCTGTTAATAAATAATCTTGATTTACCACCGACAGTAAAATATCTGTCATATCCAAAATGAATATGTATCTCATCGCCTCCTCTTATGTCAAGGAAATAGTAGCTAAAGCCACCTGAAACAGGGGTAACCGCACTTGAAAGACTGTATACATAACCTTGGAAATACCTGTCTCTTATACACATCTCCGAGCCCACGAGACAGGCAGAAAT
>CAMCOJ010000094.1 GCA_945876405.1 uncultured Ruminococcus sp. | reverse complement strand
AGTATCGTCGGCAGCGTCAGATGTGTATAAGAGACAGATCGATATCAGCTCTCACAATTGCATATGACTTTTCGCTGTCGGACTCAATAAAACTGCGGGCTTTTTTTGCAAATGTTTCAGCATTATAGTAGCTGGTTTTTCCGTCATGCTCAGCACGGAACTTCAGAGTTTCTATAACTCCGTTGAATTCAGTTACAAGCATACCCATTTCATCGTTAGTTTTAACTTCAAGAGGATCGCTGAAGTCATTTCCTGCTATTCCTTTAAGACTCTTTCTGACATCATTTATCTCTTTCACAATCCTGCCTGAAAATGTCATGACACATATAAAAATCACAACCACACTGACCAAACAAATCAGAACAGACAGAATAGTTGTCGGAATTGACTGTCTGACTATAGGAGCAACCGGAACGGCATATACAAGCTTTGTATTGTCAAGATAATTCAGCTTCTCAGTTCTCATTATGTATGTAGTGTTTTTTATCCTGACACGAGATGATGAATTGTCAAATGAAGCAGCAACAGCCGCAATATCATTAATATCCTGACGATGACGATATTCTTCAGCCAGATAATAAACACTGTCGCCTTCAAGCAGCATCCATACCTGTTCACTGATATTGGTAGTCATGGAAATCATAGGGATAAATGCTGAATTATTCATAACAAACAGAAAAGCCGCTACACTTTCACCGTACTGATTGAGCACCGGATACACAAAAGTATATAAAGGGTTCTCCTTACTTGACGGATCAGTTGAATTTACTACATACAGTTCCGCCTTATTTATCTTTTCTGCATCATACCAGTATTCATTCCTGTATGCATCGCCTTCAAACTCAGATCTGTATCCTCTTGAACCGATAACTAATCCCTGATCAAAGAGAACCACCTGAATCTTTGACATTATAACGCTTGTACTAATCATATTATTAGTTGTATCATAAAGAGTTTCTGCAGGCACATTATGCTCGGTAACACTCAGCACTAACGGCACACGTGATTCGAGCTGAACACTGTCGAGATTGGCTGCCATATTCCTTTCAAAATTACCAATCTTGGAAGTCTGCTGACCCGTAACGGAACTCATCATATTCTGACATGCCATAAGTCTTGTTAAGTATATACTTATAAAACATACTAATCCAAGAACCAGTACCGCGGGAAGAATGCACTGCAAAAGAAATCTTGTACGCATCTTCCCCTGTTTTACATTATTTTTATCTTCAGTTTGTTCCATATTCTTCTCCCTCATAATAATCCTTTTTATTTGACGTAGTAATGATATTACTACATAGCTATTATATCATAATAAAAATACAAATTCAAGTAATCTTCTGCATTTTGATAACACTGTACTTTAATGAAGTGTATATTTTGTGCAAATAAAACAAATGCGTATCCGAAAACGAATACGCATTTATTTCAGAGTAAACGAAAATATATTTTTTCATTTACTGCAAACTATCAGTCATTTCTTTTTCTTACAAGCACCATAGCGGCTGCAGAACCAAGCATAATCATAAGGGCTGCTGCTCTTCCTCCGTCTCCGGTCTTAGGTGTTGATGAAACAGTTTTCGCTGTCAGAGCCGGTGATGTGGAAACTGAAGCAGATGTTGTATCTGACGGGGTGGTTTCTGCTGAAGTTGCAGCTGTGGTTGTAGTTGTAAGAGTAAATGTAGCATCTGATTCCGGTATACCTGTATTCTGCTCCGGCATACTGAACGTAAACTCAGGCATTGATATTTGTGCCGCTGTGGTTGTTTCTTCCGTTGCTGTAGCTGTTTCCGTTGTTGTCGTTGCTTCTGTTGTAGTTACAGGTGTTGTTGTCGTTGTCACTGTTGTAGTTTCCGGTATTGTTGTTGTTGTCGCTGCTGTTGTGGTTACCGGTGTTGTTGTTGTCGTTGTCACTGTTGTAGTTTCCGGTGTTGTTGTTGTCGTTGCAACCGTTGTTGTTACCGGTGTTGTTGTCGTTGTCACTGTTGTAGTTACCGGTGTTGTTGTTGTCGTTACTGTTGTGGTTACCGGTGTTGTTGTCACTGTTGTAGTTACTGGTGTTGTAACTGTCGTTGTAACAATAATCTCGTCAACCATTATAATTGTATCGTCTTCTGACTCAGCAACTTTTCCGTCTTCAACTGTAAATGTAATAGTTTCTGCTGTTTCATATCCTTCAGGAGCCTGAATCTCTGTGAGAGTATAGTCCCCGTCAGGTATGCTCTTTACAACTGTCTCTGTTTCACCTGAAACAAATGAAACACTGTCAGCAGTTATTACTATTTCTGAAGCTCCGCCTTCAACATCGGAGGAAAGAAGGTCGGCTCCGGTTTCTGAAGATTTTACAAGTTTAAGAATAAGCTTTGCTCCCGGAATTTCTTTTCCGGCTGTATCAGTTTTCTTAATGTGTACTTCTGAAGGAGCATCAACCATTGTAACTGAGTTCGTTTTTGAATCCACCTTACTTTCTTCCGGTCCCGGCACACTCTGGTCTGCTCTTCTGACTGTACCTTTCTCAACTATAAATTCAATGCTTTCTGTTACAGTATATCTGTCAGGTGCGATATTTTCTTCAAGAATGTAACTTCCGTCCGGTATTCCTTCGAGTACAACCGGCTTATCTGATGATATCCATGTAATCTGATTTTTGCCTGTTTCTATATCGGATGATGACTTTACTTCCGAAAGATCCTTCTCACCTTTTTCCTGTGTAAGTGTAAGTTTAGCTCCCGGAATTTCACTGCCTGCAATATCGGTTTTGCTTATCTTTACTTTGGTATACTCATCAACCATTGTTACTTTTGGCTGTGAAGGTATGCCGTTTTCAATGGTAAATTTCACAGATTCCGTTACTGCGTATCCGTCAGGTGCCTGTGTTTCCTCAAGTGTGTATGTTCCGTCCGGAAGTCCCTTGAGCACTACCGGCTTGTCTGATGACACCCATGAAACTGACTGGTCCTTAATCTCAATATCTGAATCTGAACTTACTGTCGCAAGGCTCTTGCTTTCTTCAATTGTAAGTTTCAGAAATGCACCGGGTATCTCATTTCCGGCAACATTTGTTTTGCTTATCTCCACTTCTGAAAGCTCATCGACCATTGTTATTCTGCTGTTTTCCGAATCAACAGTGTTGTCGTCAGGACCAGGAACTGTTACTGCTGAAGATGAAACAACTCCGTCCTCTATGTCAAATTCCACTGAACCGGTAATTGTATATCCATCCGGTGCAGCTATTTCCTCAAGTAAATAGCTGCCGTCAGGAAGGCCCTTGATTACAACCGGTTCATCACCTGATATCCATGTGATTTTCTTATTATCAGAGCCTTCTTCTATGCTTACTCTGTCATTGCTTTCCGCGGCAGCAAGGAGGTCAGCTTTCTTTTCATCAGCCGGCAGCTTAAGTGTAATCATAAGTTTTGCACCGGAAACTTCATCAGTTTTAGCAACATCTGTCTTGCTGACTTTCAGCTCTGAAACCTTTGTTATAATTCTCTTCGGCGGATTAAACGTAACACTTCCTGCCTGAATTCCGAAGCCTTCTGCAGACTTTGAAATTGTTGAACCTGAAACGTGTCCGCCCAGTTCACCGTGAACATTTGCATTTACTGCAAGGAGACTTCCCTGAATCGAACCGGTATATCCAACATCTTCCGCCTCATAGGCATTGTAAAGAATATGACCGCAGAGAAGCATTGCATCATCGAATGTTCCGTCTTCTTTTTTTGAATCCTGCTTGACATTAATCTTGTCAATAATCTTTATCTGTCCGTTTTCCATTACAGGATTTCCGTCAGTGTCTGACTCATACTGAACAAATTCAACTGAGTAATTTGGCATACTTACTTCAGTGCCCGGAACATTTATGATAACATATGAATCCATTATCTTGTTCGGAACAAAGATCTGTATAAAGTTAGACTTTGAGAAACCGCTCCATTCTTCTTCAGAAAGAGTAAATACATTAACCTCACTGTCTGAACCTATAAGCTTATAGCTGCCGTAAAGTTCATCAATCTTTCCTGTAACTTCATAATTTGAAATTTCCTTTGAAAGCTTTTCAAGTTTTAAAAACTCCGCATCAAAGTCTATAAGACCGTCTGCAATATAGAAATTATCAAGGTACTGGCCGTATACTGTTGTATTGACATCGGTGTCAGATGAAACTGCAAATATTCTTCTTTCTGCACCTTTCGAAGGAACAGGAAGAATATCCTCAACCGTACCTCCGCCTGTGATTACAGTAGCACCATTTCCGGTATACTTGCTTCCTATATCATAGGTTCCTCTTTGATTTTCAATACCCTTTCCTGCTGCTAGTCTTCCTTCAATATCGGCTGATTCAAGCGGAATCACAAACTTATCCTTTACAAATACTGTAAAGTCTCCTGCCATGCCGAGAAACTTATCATCAGCATCAGGTACATCAAGAAGTTCGGCATATTTTTCCGAATCTCCTGTGACATTTTTAATCTGTTCAACACTGTCTGCCCTGTCAGCAAATACATTAAGTGATTCACCCGAAGCAAAGAGTGTCATAAATGCAGCAGTAAAAATGCTTAACAATCTTTTTTTTCTGCTTTTGACATTTATCATAAACAATCCCTCCATTATATTTTTAATACAAATCCTGTATGTCAGATTAAGTATTTTTCATTACTATATATTTATCGGCATAAACAGTTAAAAAACAAGCCGGTTTAGTAAAAAAAATAATAAACCAGCTTAATTTATTATTTATTGTTATTATTGTTACCAAATGTATTTTTCAGTTCAGTTACAATCTCATCTTTCATAGCCCTGATATCTGCGTATACATCACTCCTGATGCTGCGGTTCACTTCCCGGTGTATATCCCGTTTTATCTGTTTAGCCAGATCTCCGAATGCTGCAAACGGGTCATTTGCATTACCGTCCTTCTGGTTTTCGGCATTTTTCTGAGTATCAAACTGACCGAAGAAATCTCTGAAGGAATCGGAAATATTTTTAAACGGATTCTGCTCCTCCTGACCTGTTTCGTCAGTTTTTTCCTCATCAATCGGCTTGTCATCATAAAAATCATCGTCCTTAAGACTGCTGTAACACTGTGCTTCCTTTCCGGGAATTATGCTGCAGACTGACTGCTTTACAGAAAATCTGAGCTGTGTAAATTCATTGTCCTCTGTAACAAACGGAATCTCAAAAAGCTGCCAGCCATCAACTGTTTTGGAGGCTTTGATATTTCCGTTGCTGAGAATATAGACACGTTTGTTTTCAAAGTCGCCGTTGTAAATTATCTGGAGCTGACAAACCGCTTCATTTCTGAGGTTGCGGTCAATCTTAACCCAGAAGTAAAAAGTGTACTTTGTATTTTTTTCAAGAATAAGCTGCTTTGTACCTATCTCTGTAACACTCTGGCTCTTGTCACCTATACAGTAGGCCTCGGAAAGACCGTTTTCAAAGTCGGTAACAAATGTTCTTTCAGCCTTTGATGAGGCAGATTCGGAACAGACGCTCCATTCTCTTGCATTAAAGTAAATCCTGTTGTCTGTTATATTTTCATTCATGATTTTTTCCTCCTTTTGTCCGAAACCGGACTGTTTTACGCCGGTTCTCCTTCTGTATTTATATTATTTTAACACCACAGGAGAATAAAGTCAACAGAAAATTTTTTCAGCCGCTGCAGATTAACCGCAGCGGCTGAAGATGAGATGAGTATTTCTATATAATAACAAAAATTCTTAGAATTGTATACCAACCAGAATCATACGAAGCCAAGCAAGATCGGCAAGTGTCACTTTGCCGTCTCTGTCAATGTCAGCAGCTTTTTTCATCAATGCAGCCGTATTCGGTATTCAGGTGCCGTTCATAACAGTATATACATTTTAAGTTGCATTTATTTGTTATACTTACAGTATACTCCATCCTTCTCACCTCTCCATATTTATAATACCATATAAATCAGTAAAATGTTTCATTTTCCTGAAAAAAATTTTTCTTACCTGTAAATAATTCGTTTATGTGACTGCTGTCTTTATGCAGATTATCAGAGTCTCCTGATGAAACGAAAATTTTTAAAATACTGTAACTTAATAAAAACATAAAGATAGTTGTTTTAACTGTCGAATTATAATATAATACTGTTTGTGTCGGATGCCTTCCGCATGGGAGGAGGTGACCGAGTTGAATACAGTCTTTTCATTTTTATTGTCTATCGCAGCAAGTGTGATAGCTTATTACATTTGCAGGTGGCTTGATAGATAACATCATCTGACACAAGCACATAAAAAAGCTCCCTACTTTGTGCAGTTGTAGGGAGCTTTTATTTGTGACTGAGTTGAATACATTCACATTCTTTTCAAGTGTTATTATATCACGTTAATTATTATATGTCAAGTATGTTGGTGATATTATCAGAACTTCCTAAAAACGGAAATTTTCTAAAAAGCACATGAAAATAATTGTTTTAACTGTCGGATTATGATATAATACTGTTTGTGTCGGATGCCTTCCGCATGGGAGGAGGTGATACAAATGACATTCACATCATTCATTTTATCTATCGCAGCAAGTGTAATAGCTTACTACATTTGCAAGTGGCTTGATAGGTAAATAATCATCTGACACAAGCACAAAAAAGACGCTCTTAGTACCGACTATACTAAGAGCGTCTGTCTTTTTTTGGTGTACAAATGTACATTCACATCTTTTCAAGTGTTATTATAACACTTGAAATATTATATGTCAAGTCTGTTGATGTAACAGATAAATATAGTGAACGAAAAAATATTTTTCGTTCACCGGTGCCTATATACACTTTTTAGCCCTCGTAAATACGTTGTTTACGTGATCTGTGTGTACTCCGTTTAACAACCGTTTAACAATTTTAAAATCGCATCACATTATCCATGATGTTAGCGGCTACACTGTTGTTATTATCCAAGCTATGTATATACACATTAAGCGTCGTTGACGCAGTACTGTATTAACATTAACAGACTTGACATATAATATTTCATGTGTTATAATAACACTTGAAAGAAATACTTGCAAAAGTGGTCACAAAAAGCCCCCTACCAATCGCACAAAGTAGGGGGCTTTTTTTGGGCTTGTGTCAGATTATATTATCTATCAAGCCACTTGCAAATGTAATAAGCTATCACACTTGCTGCGATAGATAACAGGAACGAAAGAAATACATACACTGGTGGTCACCTCCTCCCGTGTGGAAGGCATCCGACACAAGTAATATTATATCATAATTCGACAGTTACGGCAACTATATGATACAAACGTTGCTCTTGCTCTGATAAGCTGGTAACACCAGGCTAAACAACAATTTAAATCAAACTAATAAGGTTAATCACTTGCTCCGTTTTAGGGCGGGTGTTCATTCTGTTATATATCATTATCAATCAAGATGATAATATAAGCTTGTACGCTCATTCCATTCTCTTCCGCTCTTGCCTTAACCTTATCCTTAATATCTGGCTTTACTCTTATTTTATAGTAAACGAAAAAATATTTTTTCGTTCACTATAAATAAAACTTATCGGTTGCATAAAACCCTTTTTTGTGATATCATTATATAGTATTGACTC
>CAMCOJ010000093.1 GCA_945876405.1 uncultured Ruminococcus sp. | reverse complement strand
CTCCGTGCATATCGGCACCGGTGAACGAAAAAATATTTTTTCGTTCACTATATTTAACTTCATACCCGAAACCGCTGACAGTTTTCATATCATTGTCTATAGTAATACCCTGAGTGGTAAGCATATCTCCGGATATACATGCATTTGCACCGGATCTGAACAGTTCTGCACCTTTATCAGGCATAAGGCTTCTGCCACCTGCAAGACGAATAAAACCATCAGGGACAAGGAATCTGAAAACTGCTGTTATCCGCTTTATTTCGTCATATGGAGGAATCTCATTTTTCTCAAATGGTGTATTTGGAATCGGATTAATGAGATTGACAGGAACAGATTTTATTCCCAGTTCCCTTATCTTAAGAATCATATCTATTCTGTCTTCCATACTTTCTCCCAGTCCCATTATTCCGCCGCTGCATACTTCAAGTCCCGCAAGCTGAGCTGCCTTTATGGAATCTATCTTATCCTGAAATGTATGGGTTGTACAGACATTTTCAAAAAATCTCTGCGATGTTTCAAGGTTGTTATGTACACGATCGACACCGGCATCTTTCAGTTTCTGAAAATTTTTCCGGTCAAGAAGGCCGGCTGATACACAGATTGAAACGGGACAAACTTTCTTTATTTCCCTGATGCTTTCACAGAGACTGTCGACCTCCTTATCAGAGAGTTTTTTTCCTGAACACACTACAGAATAGCGGAGTACACCTTTATTGTAATTATATACTGCCTGTTCAAGAAGCTTTTCTGTATCAAGTAACGGGTACTCTTCCACGCATGTTTTGTAGAAGGATGACTGGGCGCAGTATTTGCAGTTTTCTGAACATTTTCCGCTTTTTCCGTTAATGATCGTACACATATCAAATGTATTTCCACAGAATTTTTCTCTGATTTCATCAGCTGCTTTGCACAGCTCATCAAGCGGTTCAGAGAGAAGTGATATGGCTTCTTCCCTGCTTATATAGTTCCCGTCGAAAATTTTTTGTTTCAATTCTTTTACTGACATAATATCCACCTTCACTGATTTATAGTAAACGCAATAAATAAATTGCAAACACACACTGCACCTTAGCTTCTGTACTTTGCAGTCAGAGGTATAAGGCGTTTGCCGAGAACAGTGCCAACAAGGCATTTCAGAATGTCACCCGGAAGAGTGAATAGAAAACAGTTAAGAAACAGTATTTTCATAGTTGTGCCGTTTCCCCACAGTTCTGATGCCATATAGAAGTACAGCACACCTACTGCGTATACAGCAAGGACACCGATGAAATTGGCTGCAAAAATCCTAAGATAAGAAGGATTATCAGTTTTGTGGGCAATCTTCGCATTTATAAATGTTCCTAAGATATATCCGAGAAGATATCCGAAGGTTGGAATAAAAATATAGCTTATTCCACGCCCTGTGTAAAAATCGGAACTCCTGCAAGTCCAATGGCAACGTATAGAACAACACTGAGTGTTACCCATTTTGCACCGAGAAGCAAAGCTGCAAGAATTGTAAACAGCCCCTGAAGTGTAATCGGTACAAAAGGAATCGGTATTTTCAGAAATGCACCGACTGCAATCAGAGCTGTAAACAAACTGCATAAACACATCATAAGTACCTTGTTTTCTTTTTTACTTGTATTCATAATATCCGTCCTTTCCGGTTTACTATTATATCATACAAGTTTACGATTGTCAACTTAAATTATGAATATTAGTTGACAATCGTAAAAAAATGAGCCGGTCTTTTATCCGGCTCCCGTCTGTGGTATTCTGTTTTTATTGATTTTCCGGACTCTTTATTACGTCCGAAACATCATGCAGAGATATAAATGCACTTGCATCAATCTCATGCACAATCTGCTTAACTTTATTTATCTGAAATGAATTTACAATAAAATAAATAATTTCCTTTTCTTCATGTGAATAACCGCCGGTTGCTTTGACAATAGTCCCGCTGCTGCTGAAACTGTTCTGCATGGCGGCAGTTATTTCTTCTGCTTTGACAGTTACTATCATAGCACATTTTGAACGGTCAAAACCTTCAACGATATAGTCAACTGTTTTTGAACCGATAAAATATGTAACTATCGAATAAAGCGGCAGTATCCAGCTATGAATTACTATTCCGCATACTGTATACAAAACTGCATTGAAAATCATATTGAAGCTTCCTATTGAAATACCGATTTTCTTTGCGAACATAACGGATAAAACATCTATTCCGTCAATTGCTCCGCCGAATCTGATGGTCAGGCCGCTTCCGACACCGGAAACTGCACCACCGAATATCGCACACAGAAGCAAATCCTCTCCTGCCAGCGGTGACACAAATTCAACATCTATCGGCAGAACATTTGTAATCAGAAATGACGTCAGCGCATAAATGAAAATAGTGAAAACCGAATAAACAGTAAATGCTATTCCCTGCTTTTTCATTCCCAGAAGAAAAACGGGAAAATTGATTGCCACCAGAAAAAAAGGCAGTGTCAGAAATGCCGGAGTAATCTGATCAAGCAGCATCGACAATCCCGAAACTCCGCTGTCATACAATTTCACAGGAAATAAAAATAAGGTTACTCCAAAGGCATTTATTATACCTGCGACAGCAAGAACTATAAAATTCAGCGGATTTAAACCATTTAACTGCTGTTTAATTTTTAACATATATCTATATCCTTTCTTCTCCTTCAATTGCAGCATCTTCAGCTGTAAGAGTCAGTTTTCCGCCTTTTTTAGCCTGCCAAAAAGAATCTCGTCAACAAAAGAGGCTTTATGTCATTGCTATAGCAAACGCAATAAATAAATTGCGTTTGCCGGTGCCGATTTGCACGGAGATGACGTAGTCATCGGATGTGCAAGGCAATAAAAATAAATTAATTATAGTGAAAGTCAAATTTATTTTGACGTTCACTATAATTACACGATCAACCTCTCTGGCACCGAATTCCTGACTGATTCCTATTTTTCTCTCATTAAGTATTTCCACCGCTCCCGACTTTAAACTGATGCCGACTTTTGAATTATCTTACATAACCAATTATACCATATCTGTTATTTGCTTTCAACAGTAAATATATACGGGCAGTACAGGATCTTGAAAGAACGCACCTGATTCAAAGCAAAGCCACCGTGGGTTATACTACCACGGCGGCTTTTTACTGAAAAATTCAGGAATATTACTTTCTCATTTCGGACTTTGCAGGGAGCTGGGCTGCAATAACTGCTGCAAAGACCAGAATACATCCGGAAAGTTCCCTTATCGAAAGAGTTTCCCCCAGAATGAGCCATCCGGACAGAACTGCAAATACTGATTCGAGACTCATTATCATAGTAGCAACAGTAGGATCCGTGTCCTTCTGGGCTATTATCTGAAGCGTAAACGCTATTCCGGATGAAAGAACACCGGCATAAAGAATAGGAAGAGCAGCATTCATGATATCACGGATATCAGGTTCTTCAAGGATAATCATCACCGGAAATCCTATTATTCCTGCAGTTAAAAACTGAAAGCACGACATTATCATAGGATCCGTATTTCTTTTATTAAAATAATCTATCACTATAATATGAAGTGAGAAGAAGACTGCACTTATAAGAACAAGCAGGTCTCCTGATCCTATGGAGAAATCATTTCTGATACACAGAAGATAAAATCCGGCTACAGCAACAGCCGCACATATCCATACTCTGGACGGAGTTTTCTTCTTCATAAAGAATCCAAGAACAGGTACTATTATGACATACAGTGTTGTTATAAATCCTGCTTTTCCGGCAGTTGTATTGCTTATACCAAACTGTTGAAATGAAGCGGCAGCAAAAAGCACTGCTCCACAGCACATCCCACCCCAGGCAGACATTTTCAAATCTGCAGGATGGTACTCGTTATTTTTCTTTTTTACCGTCCTGATGGCATAGATTATAATCACAAGGACTGCTGCACCAATGATACTTCGCGAAAACACATAAGTAAACGGACCAATATAGTTCATCCCCTCACTCTGTGCCACAAAAGCTGAACCCCAGATAACCGCCGCAATCAGCAGCATAATATTGCCGCGCATTTTCCTTAACTTCATTTTTTCCTCCTGATTAATGTTAGTATTTAGTCATACTATAGTGAAAGTCAAATTTATTTTGACTTTCACTATATAAACAACTATAAAAACATTTTTTGCGTTCACTATAAAACAGGTTACAGTTAAAGTATATCAGAAAATTACAGGTATTATTATTTTTTCCTGTGTGATTAAGAAAATGTATGGAAACGCAAAACTTACCCTTGTGCATACCCGAATAATGCATTTTTACAAAACCATAATCAGCGTTCCTGCCGTTATCAGCATACAGCCGATAAGTGACTTTGCTGTAAATATCAGGTTTTAGTCAACAAATTACGCTTAGGTGTATTTGTGCAAGCAAAACACCGACCCTTATTTGAGCCGGTGTATTCGTGCCGGTCTGCATATGCAGACCATTTAAAGATTTTACCAAAATCCAATATTTACAGAATCGTTCCTGAGATCATGCAATTAGAAGAATCTCCTTAAGCATGATATAATCAATAATACTTATCTTACCATCACTGTTGATATCAGCTGCACCAAATCCATCAGCTGTAAGCTCTGATATTCCGAGCATATATCTCTGAAGTGTTATAAAATCTGATATATTTACAATTCCATTCTGATCAGCATCACCAGCAATATTTAATGTTCCGGCTTCTGAAAGAAGCCATTTCTGATTCAATGAACCTGAATATGTATTCTGTATTACATTCCCACCGCTTTGTGTGTTTTCATCCTGTATTTCAAGGACACATCCGTCTTTTGAAGCTTTTGTCATAAGCGTATATGATCCATCTGTATTCTTTACGAATTTGAAAAGCTGTGAACTTGTACCATCCTTTTCAGAAATACATACGTTAATACCTGCCGCTGATTTTCCTTCAGCCACTGTAAGATACCATGTTTTTCCGTCTGCCATTTTTGAAGAAATATAATAATAACCGTTTTCTGCTGAAGTGAGTATCCAGCTGTTCCAGTCATTAGGAGCATCTGCACCCCATTGCTGAACATTTGCACCGTTTTCCTTTTTGGCACCTGCCACTTCCATATATAGGTTACTGTTCATATTAAGTAAATTATATACCTTTGAGGTATCCATAACTTCACCCGGTTCAGTTGCATTTTCAAGATACCAGTCCTGACATGATGCACCGTTAAGTTCCCACTCCTGCACATTTGCGCCTTCTGTAATAAGGCCGTTTACAATCTCAACACATGATTTACCACCGGAAACATGAGTTCTTATGGTATATGAACCATCTTCGTTTTCCATGAACATAAATTTCTGAGCAGTTTTTTTATTTGACTGATAGAGTTCTATATTAGTACCGTTATCAGCTGAATGAGCTGTTACATCAAGACAAAATGAGTTATTTAGACCTGAACAGAGATAATAATATCCGTCATCATCGGAAGCAAAGGCTTTCCATATGGATGCCCTTTCCGGTTTTTCCGTCTGACAAATATTTGCACCATTTACAGCATTTTCGCCCTCAACCGTCATATACATACCGCTGTTTTTATTTCTGAGCATAAATGATGTTCCTTCAGATATTACGGCTGGTTTCTGTACTGGTTCTGATGTACTGTTGAGAACTGTAACAGTTTCTCTTGCAGGTACTCCCTTTTCAGAACCAAGATAGAAACTTGCATGAGGCGGCTGGTTATATGCTGTATTCTGACCAGCAACCTGTGTACGATACTGAATATCATGCATAAGTGTAGTTATTCTGTAGTCTGTATCATATGTTGTACTGTATATTCTGACCGACTTGCCGTTGCTTGCTCTTACCACAAGTTCTTCTCTCCAGTCACCGAATATATCAGCAGAAAGGCAAGGTGTCCCTTTAGTAGTGTTGCAGGTATAATATCCGTCTGTCGAAAGCAGAGTTGTAAGTTTTCCGTCTGCACCCATCTTGGAAATAGTTGCAGGTGAATCAGTGTATCCGTCAAGGATTTCTCTTTCCAGATCTCCATCCCAGTATGAAAGAAAATTTATTGCAGGACGTCTGCATGAAAGCGTATTTCCAGCACCGTCAAAAACATCATTATTGAGTCCCCAGAACTCTGCTCCGTCATTTCCGGACCATACATTGTCAGCACAGCATCTTCCTGTATCTCCGCTTCCGTCCTTGTGAAATATTGTTTTACCGTTTGATGCATCAACAAGTGAAACACCATAAGGCTTTTCCTCATGACAGATCCAAAGTTCAAGTCCTTTTCTGTCAGGCAGAAGGTCACCAAGATGCATTGCGTCACCATGTCCGGTATTAAGGCACCATAATACTTTACCGTTGTCATCAAGACATGTGGCACCCAGAACGAGCTCCTGCTTTCCGTCTCCGTCAACATCTGCCGGCATACAGTTATGGTTTCCGTCTCCGTATCCGGCAGCCGAAGATGAGTTTCCGCTGTCAAAATACCATCTCTGAACAAGCTTCTTGTCTACAACATCATATGCACATGCTGTCATCCTTGTATAGTACCCTCTCACTGTAACTGCACTTGGATGCACGCCGTCAAGATAGCAGACAGCTCCTAAAAATCTGTCAACTCTGTTTCCGTACTTGTCGCCCCATGAGCTTACTGTTCCTCTCGGTGGATTATAGTTTACTGTATCAAGTGCAGCACCTGTGGCACCGTCGAAAAGTGTATAGTATTCATTTCCGGTAAGAATATATCCGCTTGAGTTTCTGTACACAGCAGAAGAATCACCTATTACCTTTCCTGTTCCGTCCACAGTTCCGTCCGCTGTCTTACAGGTAAGCTCTGCCTTACCATCAAGGTCAAAGTCAGCAACCAGAAACTGAGTATAGTGTGCACCTGCACGTATATTCACACCCAGATCGATTCTCCAGAGCTTAGTTCCATCAAGTCTGTAGCAGTCTATGTATACATTATTGGTATCACCTTTCTGGGAATTGTCTTTTGATGTTGAAGGATCCCATTTTACAAACAATTCATATGTTCCGTCACCGTCAACATCTCCAACAGAACAGTCATTAGGACTATACGTACATCCTGATGCTGCAGGCTGGTCGAGAGGTACATCAAAATAAGATGTGCCTGATATCATCGTACATTTTTCAGACGAAGCAATCTTTCCGCCTTCCAGTGCTTCAACTGTGTACTTCGAGGAAGGTGATCCGCCTGTGTCAAGAAAACAGGTTGACTCTTCAGAGTTACTGGTATAAACAAGTGTTCCGTCACGGTACAGATTAAAAACTGTGCTGTCGGCATCATTTGCAAGGAATCGCCAGCTTACCAGCATTCCATTTCCTGTATTCACCGCAGTTATGCCTCTGTTCAGATATTCAGCAACACAGCTGCCACTCAATGCGGAAACATTATTCTGAACATTATCAAATAAATTGAAAGAAGAGACAGTCATGCACAAAGCCGAAGCAACTGCAATATTTTTTAAAAATAAATTCATATCCTTATATCCTTTCATCCAGATTTTTCATCAGATTATAATTATAATCTGACTTATTTTATTAATATTGCCTTGCACATCCGTTCCCTGCGGTCACTCCGTGCATAT
>CAMCOJ010000092.1 GCA_945876405.1 uncultured Ruminococcus sp. | reverse complement strand
CACAAGGAGTATCGTCGGCAGCGTCAGATGTGTATAAGAGACAGATACTATTCCAGATCAAAAGATCAGGAGGAACTGATTTCTATAGGAACAATAGGTTTAATAAAGGCAGTTTCAACATTCAGGAGCGACAAGAACAGCAGGCTTGCAACATATGCAAGCCGATGTATAGAAAATGAAATTCTGATGTATTTCAGGCAGCAGAAAAAAACTGCAGGAGACATCTACATAGATACACCTATTGACACAGACAAGGACGGAAACCAGCTTACACTCATGGATATAATAGCCGATGACAAATCTGTAATCGATGATGTGGAACTCATTATCAATTCAAAGAAACTTTACGGGTTGATTAAGGATTGTCTTGAGGAAAGGGAACTGGAAATTATATCGATGCGATACGGCTTGTTTGGATATTCGCCCAGGACTCAGAAAGAGGTTGCTGACAAGCTCGATATTTCGAGAAGTTACGTATCAAGAATTGAGAAAAAAGCACTTGGAAAGCTTAAAAAAAGTATGGATAACACAATGGATGTTTAATATGTGTCATTTTACTTGTAATAATATTTATACGGTGATATAATATAATAAATGACTGAATTACAATATGGAGGATGTTTAAATGAAAAAAGTAAAAACAGTGTCATTGATTCTTGCATCAGTAATAATGGCGGCATCCGCAGCTTCTGCAGCCGCCGGTGCAGATTATTCCGGATTAAAAAATTATCTGATGCTTGATTCGGATTTGTTTTCTGATGAGTATGATATAAATGATGACGGAAAAACAGATGTGTTTGATGTATGTCATTTAAAACAGCAGATACTGTCTGGACCAGAGACACCGGATACTTTGGAGTCATTTTTCGGACTTGGCGAGGCAAGTGTTGATTACTCAGAGAAAAAGGTATACATTCCTTTGGTTTTATCACCGACAGATTATAATATAAGTAAATTTTCACTTGACTTAAAATTTGATTCCGGCAGTTTCTTGCTTTCATACATTAATGAAGGCGATATGTTCGGTCAGTGGTCGTGGTCAGTATCGGAAGGAAATACGGAGATAGAGTATATAACTGATGAAACATCTTCATACGGCGGCACAGCTTTTATAGCGGAATACGATATAAATGAAGGTGTTCCTGAAGGATATTATGAATTCAGTGCAGAAAATCTGAAAGTGACTGTTATTGATGAATCAGGTGAAGAGAGGGTTCTCACTGCTGAAGAATGCCCTGAAAATGCCGGTGTTTCTACCGTTTACATTGACAGTATTGTTTCACCTCCTGTTGTTACAGACCCTCCTGTTGTTACTACCCCTTCACCTGTTCATGAGGCACCTGAGATTTATAATGCAATGATTGCATTAAAGGAAACTTACCCTGAAGGAACACCGTGGACCAATGATAACAGCTATGCATGGAACGGTGGCATATACAGCATGGGATTCGGATGTGCCGGATTTGCGTTTATGCTTTCAGATGCGGCATTCGGTAATCTTCCGGCGAGAATGATAGATGACTGGAGCGACTATCAGATAAGAGTCGGAGATATTCTCAGGGTAAACAATGACGGACACTCTGTAATTGTACTTGAGGTGAACGAAAGCGGAGTTGTTCTGGCTGAAGGTAATTACAACAATTCAGTTCACTGGGGAAGAAAGATGTCATGGTCTGAAGTAAACAGTACTCTGACCTATATAATGACAAGATATCCTGAATAATATATTAGAGAAGAGAGGACTTTTATGGCTAAGGTACTGGTAGGTATGAGCGGCGGCGTTGACAGTTCAGTTGCGGCGAAGGTACTGTTTGACAGCGGATATGATGTTACGGGAGTTACACTGAAGATGTTCTCCTCCGATGATATAGTGGAAACGGAAACAAGAACATGCTGTTCACTTTCAGATGTGGAAGATGCAAGAGCGGTTGCATACAAACTTGGTTTTGAACATCTTGTTTTTAATTTCAAAGATAAATTCAGGGAATTTGTAATTGATAATTTTATTAACAGCTATATTACCGGCAGGACACCTAATCCCTGTATAGAGTGCAACCGGCATATCAAATTCGATAAAATGCTTCAGAAAGCGGAAGAGCTTGGTTTCGACTATATTGCAACCGGACACTATGCCCTTAAGGAATATAACGAAGAAACCGGAAGATACTATCTCAGAAGACCTGAGGACAGGTCGAAGGATCAGACCTATGTGCTATACAGTCTTACGCAGCACCAACTTGCAAAAACTCTTTTTCCTCTCTGCAAATATGAAAAGACTGAAGTGAGGAAGATTGCTGAAGAAGCAGGTCTTGTAAATTCCAGAAAACCGGACAGCCAGGATATCTGTTTTGTACCGGACGGAAAATATGCTGATTTTATAAGAAAACATACAGACAGGGGAACGGAAGAGGGGAATTTTACAGATACAGAGGGAAATATCCTCGGAAAACACAGCGGCATTATCAATTACACCATCGGTCAGCGAAAAGGTCTCGGCATAGCACTTGGAAAGCCGGTATTTGTAGTAAGCAAAGATCCGGAAACCAATACTGTTGTACTTGGTTCCAATGACGACTTGTTTACAACCGAACTGGTTGCAGAAGACGTTAATTTCATGTCCATATCCGAACTGAAGGGCGAAATGCACGTAACGGCAAAACCCCGGTATAACTGCAAGGATGAACCGGCGGTCATTTCCATGCTTCCTGACGGAAGGGTAAAAGTTGTTTTCGAAAAACCTCAGCGTGCAGTGACAAGCGGACAGGCTGTGGTGTTCTATGACGGTGATATTGTTGTGGGCGGAGGAACGATAGTGTAAATAAAAAACCGGCATCAAAACGATGCCGGTTTTTTTACGCCTTATCATGTCTGATTTTCGTAACAGTCAAAGCTGCTGCGAAGATTGCAAGTGCGAAGAGGACTTCTATGCCTATGAATTTCATGCACAGTGATGAGGAGAAGATTTCGCCGGATACACCGGAGAGCATGTTGTTTACTCTGATGTACCAGTAAGCCGGGAGAAATCTTGCTGCACTGAGAACACTGTCTGAGAGAACTTCCTGCGGTACAAAAATTCCGCAGAGGAAGCACATGCCGAGGCTTATGATGTTGGAAAGAACATTTACTCCCACACGACCCGGGTTGAACGATGCGATGAGAATTGCGATACCAGTGCTTATGAGGATAAATACGAAACTGTTAAGCACAGCCAGAAGTGCACGTCCCCTGTAGAATTCTTCGTTCAGCAGTGCACCTGAAATCATAAACAGCAGCCACAGTCCAAGAACAAATATCATGCTTCCGAGAAATATCTGAAATGTCTGCGATGACGGTCTGATACTTGAACAGTTTGTTCTGTTTCTGATGTTCTTTTTGTTCATAGTCAGGAGAACAGGGCAGAGGGCGGAAACGAGTATCTGAAGAAAAACATAAGGCAGGTACTGGAAGTAGGCACTGAAAAGTGCACTGTAGTCATCTGAATAGATATGCTCTTCTTTGAATGTTTCCTTTGTAACTTCAACGTTTAATGAAAGCGTGTCAGCTGCATTTTTCTGAGCTGTACTGAGGTTATCACCTTTGGCAAGAAATGCACGTACTGTTTTTACATATTCGTCAGCAAGATTTGTCATAAGAACATTTGAGTAGCTTTCATGCACATATCTGTTGTCGAAAAGCCCCTCTGTTATTCCGTCGGACAGATTTTCTGAAAATCCTTTTTTTATCGTAATCACATAGTCCTTTGTTTCGTAGAAGAGTTCGTCAAGTATGCGGTCATCGTCATTTTCCAGCTCGTAAACATTATGCTTCGAAGCTATAAAATCTCTGAAGGCTCTGCTTGACTCCGTGTTGTCTTCGTCAAATACGCACACATTCAGAACCTTAGACTTAAACTCGCTGTTTTCCGAACCGCTTTTTGAAACTATTATGGAAATGGAAAGAAATATTGCTACCCAGATTATTACTGTGGGAAGATTTTTCTTCAGAACTTTCATAAATGCATTAAAGACTTGCATATTTGCGCCTCCTTGTTAAAATAAAGCCGATAGCCGCCATTAAAACTGACAGGATAATCATAGTGATATTTTTCTGAATGTATCTGCTGTAGTCCGAATATACGTTCAGACAGTAGAATGCGTCAGAGATAAGTGCTGCAGGGTTAATATCATTAAACCACGGTGCTTTTTCAATAATCATAGGTTTCATTGTGTTTACCATAAGTCCGCTGAAGAAGCAGCTGGCAAGTGAAACAGCCATGCATATTCCTGTTTTTGCATTTTCTCCGGCTTTTCCGATGGAACCGATCATAAATCCGAGGGATACGCCCAGTACAGAACCGATTAAACCGGACAGATAAACAAATGGAAGTGAACCTCCGAAGTTTATCTTAAGAATAAAGTTTACATAGGTTACCGTCAGTGCACAACACAGTGCCTGAACTATACATGCTGATATTAGCGATGACAGGAGGGTTACTGATTTCTTTGCAGGTGATGTGCCTTTTCTTGCTGCTACTGCAGATAGATTTCCCTGGTTTCTGATTGCAGCTTCAAGTCCTCCTTCAGAGCCGAAGAGGGCAACCATGGCGATAAGATTGTAGTAGTAATTAAGAAGGTTGTCAGTGTTTCCTTCTGTTAGCGGAATTCTGACACAGCTTTCCGTTTCGCTGTTCATTTCACTTATAACGGATTCAAGTGCAGCAGGATTGGTTTCCAGTGTATCTGTTATGATTTTCTCCTGCCTTTTGTACTGGTTGAGAAATGACTCAAGAATTGTGGCTTCAATGCTGTCTGAGGCAACTGAAAGACTGACCTCTTCATCAAGCCAGATTATACCTGATACTTTCTGCTCCTTCAGAAGAGTGAGTGCATCCTCCTTATCAGTATAGGTAACCTCAAGAAGAGGATTGTCTTCTTTGGATATTTCGTCAGTTACCGTATGAAATACCGGATTTTCGACATTTTCAACCACTGCAGCAGGTACGGTTGAAAAACTTGTGTATTCGTCGTAGATATTGCTGAATGAGATTTTGAAAAATGCACCTAAGGCAACCGGAAACAGTATCATCCAGAACACCAGTCCCTTTGCTCTCATTCGGATAAATAATTCATACTTTATATTATGAAGCATCTTTATTCCTCCCTGTCACGAAGTACCTTGCCTGTAATCTCCAGAAATACGTCATTGAGAGTAGGAAGCTCTGTATAGACTCTTCCGAAGTTCAGCTCTGCCTCCTGAAGTACGCTAAGTACTCTGATAAGATTGTGCTTTCCGCCGCCGCATCTTATTATCAGTCTGCCTTCGCTCTGCTCTGTTTCGTAAACATGTGAAAGGTCGTTTATTCTGCTGAGAATTTCATCCGGAACATTTTCAGTTTCAACCGTGATGGTTTCCGTGTTCTTTATCATTCTCTTCAGTTCTTCCTTTGTTCCTTCCGCAATCTTGCGTCCTTTGTCCATGATTGCGATGCGGGTGCATATCTGTTCAACCTCTTCCATATAGTGTGAGGTGTAGATTATTGTTGCACCGTTCCGGTTAAGCTCCTGTATTCCCTCAAGGATTTTATTTCTGCTCTGCGGGTCAACGGCAACTGTCGGTTCATCGAGTATGATAAGTTCCGGCTTGTGGGCAATACCGCAGGCGATATTTAGTCTTCTCAGGAGACCGCCTGAGAGCTTTTTAGGATAAAATTTCAGGAAGTCATTTAATCCGGTAAAATTAACTGCATCGGTTACATATTTTTTTCTTGTCTCTTTGTCCTTTATATAAAGTCCGCAGAAATAATCAATATTTTCATAAACTGTAAGCTCGTCAAATACCGCAACGTCCTGCATTATGATACCGATTTTTTTCTTTATATCATAGCTGACAGGTGTCATTTCCTTTCCGAATATCTCGATGCTTCCCTTGTCGTATGCAAGAAGTGAGAGCATTGAATTTATAGTAGTTGATTTTCCTGAACCGTTCGGTCCGAGAAGACCGTAAACTTCACCTTTTTTTATTTCAAGATTAAGATGGTCCACTGCGATAAGATCCTTGTATCTCTTTACGAGATTTTCAATTTTAACAATAGTTTCAGCCATTCTGTTGTCCTCCTTACTGGTTTATGTTTATATTATATCTTCTTTTGCGTTCCCTGTTAAGTGAAGAATGTCACTTGTTTATATGACATTTGTCATGTTGCAGAGGTACAGCATAATGTGGTATAATGATTGAGGTGATAAAAATTGACAATAATAAAGGATAAAGCCGTTCTTATATTTTTCTCATTTATACTGTGTCTGTATTCTGCGGATTTTTACGGTTCAGTTGCGGTACTGCTTGTGACTGTAATCATTTCAGAACTGGCGTGGTGGTTCAGCGGGAAAAAATACAGTCCGCTCATTCTTGCAGCTGCACCGCTTTTCTCATTTTTCTATCCTGAGATGATTCTTGGAATGCCGCTTATCGCATATGGTCTTAACAGACAGAAGAAGCTGTTTCTTCTGATTCCATATGCATCATTTCTTCTGAAACCAGTCTGGCCTGAGACTGAAAAAATACTTCTGCTTATCTTCGGTGTTCTTGCAGCGGTTCTTCTTTCATCCCATTCCATGGAAACAGAAAAATTCACAAAACTCTACCATGAAACACGTGATATGGAGACTGAGAAAAACATGAAGCTCAGCGAGAAGAACAGGGAACTTCTTTTAAAACAGGACTACGAGATCCATCTTGCAACACTTAAGGAGAGAAACAGGATAGCCAGGGAAATTCACGACAATGTGGGACATATGCTTACCCGTTCACTTCTCCAGGTGGGTGCACTGTGCGTAATAAACAAGGACGAAAACCAGAAACCCATGCTTGAAAGCCTTAAGGACACTCTTGACAGTGCCATGACAAATATCAGAAACAGTGTCCATAACCTGCACGATGATTCCATAGACCTCAAAGCTGCAGTTTCCGAAAGTATAAAGTCAGCTGAAGGAAAATTTTCCGTTTCCCTCGACTATGATATTTCCGCAAATGTCCGCAGGGAGATAAAGCTGTGCATTATAGGCGTTGTGAAGGAGAGTATTTCAAATATTATTAAACATTCGGAAGGTGACAGAATAAGTGTGATAATAAGAGAACATCCTGCATTCTGGCAGGTAACGGTTTCCGACAACGGTAAATGTACAGATACCGGGGGCAAAGGCGGGATAGGTCTTTCGAATATGAGAGACAGAGCTGAGAGTGTCGGCGGACTTATTAATTTCACTGCATCCGAAAAAGGATACAGGGTATTTATGACTATACCGAAGAAAGAGGATGAAAGATGAATATAGCAGTAATTGATGATGATATGCTTGTAGCAGTTTCACTTAAGACAATTCTTGAAAGCACAGGTATTATAAATGTAGCTGCCACAGGAAACAGTGGTGAGGAAGCGATTGAAATTTACAGGGAGGTTCACCCTGATGTGATGCTTATGGATATCCGTATGCAGGGAATGACCGGACTTGAAGCAGGAGAGAAGATACTTAAGGAGGATCCGCAGGCGAAGATTCTGTATCTCACAACATTTTCCGATGATGAATACATAGTAAAGGCACTCAGCATAGGAGCAAAGGGCTACATACTCAAACAGGATTTCAACGGAATAGCTCCGGCACTTGAGGCTGTTATGAAGGGTCAGAGTGTTTTCGGTGATCAGGTGGTGAACAGAATTCCGAACCTTATGCAGAAAAAAACCGGATTTGATTATTCGAAGTATGACATCACAGAAAAGGAATACGAGATAATCGAACTTGTAGCGGAAGGTCTGAGCAACAAGGAGATTGCCTC
>CAMCOJ010000091.1 GCA_945876405.1 uncultured Ruminococcus sp. | reverse complement strand
ACCTGCGGCATCTTGGTCCCAAACCAAGCACTCTACCAAACTGAGTTACGCCTCGTTGCTGTTTTGTTTGCTGTTCGTTTGACAGCTTCTTAATTATACACTAAAGAAATGAGTTTGTCAACACTTTTTCGAAAATTTTTTTTAAAAAAATTTAGATTTTTTTTATCTCTCTGATTCGAAGTGAAGTTAACCATAATTATTGAAAAAATATATCAAATAGTTTATAATATAACTATATGAGATGACGGAACAGGAGCGATAGTTTGAAAATGAAAAAAAATCTCAGAACATACAGGGCAGTGGACGAAAATGTAAAACTTACAGGGAGGATATATGATGACGGAAAGGTAACGTGGCTTGTACACAGTGGTTCTGCTGCAGAATTTTTTCTTTATGCTTCAGAGGCAGAGATAATTCTTGCCGGAGATTCATCGGTAAATTCAGAGGAACGGTACCGTCCGAGATATGCGGTATTTGCCGGAGACATACTTGTTGAGGATTCGCTTATGAGCAGCTGTGAGAAAAGGATAAAAATTTCCCGGGGAGAAGATGAGAAAAAGGTGCGGGTAAGAATTATACATCTTTCCGAGGCGAATTATGGTGCTGTAGGCATAAAATCCATAAATGTGGTTTCAGAATCGAAGCATCCGCTGATTCCGGTGCCTGCAAAAAAATACAGCATAGAATTTATCGGGGATTCCATAACCTGTGCTTATGGTGTGGAGGCAGAATTTTGTGACGAGTCCTTTGCTACCTCAACAGAAAACTTTATGAAATCCTACGCCTATCTGACGGCACAGCTCCTTGATGCTGATTACAGTGCGGTTTCATACAGCGGACATGGCGTTATTTCGGGATATACTGAAAACGGGGAAAAAGATGCTGACAGCATTGTGCCTGATTATTATACAAGTATAGCCAAAATTTCCGAATACGCTAAACCGTGGGCTTTTAATAAAAAGAAACATGACTTTGTAGTAATAAATCTTGGTACAAATGACTATACGTATGTAAAATACGACTTTTCTGCCCGGTCTGAAGAGTTTTCAGAAAAATATTATGATTTTCTCTGCCTTGTCAGAGAGAAAAATCCCACAGCATGTATTATATGTACTGTGGGAATTATGGGCTGTGCGGAAATATATCCCGCTATAGAGAAGGCAAAGGAAAAATTTGCTTCAGAGTCAGATAACAGAATAATGAGCTTTCTTTTCGCAAATCAGAAGGAAAGTGACGGATATGGTGCTGACTGGCATCCTTCTGCTGTTACACAGGAATTAAGTTCAGCTTTTCTTGCTGAAAGAATAAGAAGCATTGACGGATTTCTTTCCTGACAGTAAAAAAGTTCCCCTCTGTAATCAGAGGGGATATTTTTATATCTGACCGCCGAGTGCGCGGAATACTGTAAGTCCCAGCATGCCGAGCATGGCGATAATCATAAGCGGAGCTGTCATATACGTAAAGAATGCTGATATACCTGAAATTCCGGTTGTTTCACGGCCGGAAATTCTGAAGCTGTCACTGTGGCAGGTTATTTCTATTATCATAAGGATAAACCAGAGAAGCAGAACTGCCATTATCGTAAGTCCGGCAAGCATTATTGCCAGCATGATAAACGGATGCTCGAAGAGAAGTGAAGAGCTCATGTCTGCAATTTCGCTGGTATCTGACAGACCTAGCTTTGAGACTAAAACAAGCATAGTTGCACCGATACAGTTTACTATGAAGTGAACTATCATGGATGGGATTATTGATTTTGTTTTTTCAAAAAGAAAACATGAGAAAACGCCCATGACGGCTGCAAACAGGAACTGCGGATAGTTTGCGTGCCAGATTCCGAATGTGAGACCACCGATAATCATCATGCTCCATTTTCCGTAGTTCTGAACGTTCCTGTAAAGGACTCCGCGGAAAAAGAGCTCTTCAAATATCGGTGCGAACAGAGGAGCAGATATGAGAGTTGTTATCATACCGAGCTTGTTGCTTTCAGGTGCACCGGTCAGTCCGTTAAGATCTGTTCCGGTTATGAATTCGAATATCATTTCAAGAAAACTGGAAATATATGCGGCGGCATATGTTGCACCTATGGTAAGAAATATCCACTTTGCAACCCATCCGGCAGGCATCTGAGGCTTCCTGAAGCAGCTTATTATTTTCTGGTCTTTATATCCTTTTGATATTTTACGGAAGATAATGAAAATGACAGGAAATCCTATCGGATAAAGTATGATGTAGAAAATAAGAGTGGCAAGACTGCTGAGGTTTGACTCATCCATTTCCGGAGCAATTAATTTTACAGCGACGGGGAGAAATAATGATGCCGCATAATATATCAGCCAGAAAATGAACAGAAGAACAGCATTTACATTAGCGTCTCTCCTGAGCTCTTTTTTTATTGATTTGGTATCAATGATATCATGAATTTCGTTTTCCATTATGCATTTTCTCCTTCCTCAAATGCTTTTTTAAGATGGAGTATGCGGAGTTTCATGCATGTTCTGGTGATATGTGCATTCGGTATACAGTCATATCCGTGGGGAGTTCCCTTTGTGTTTCTGAGGGTAACTTTATTTCCGGATTCTTTAAGCCTTTCAGCGTATAATATTCCTTCGTCATGCAGACAGTCAAACTCGGCTGTTTCTATATATGCCGGCGGAAGTCCGCTTAGATCTTTTGCTTCCGAAGGGGAAGCATATTCCATGTGTCCGGATTCTCCCCGGCGAAGGTAGAGTTTCCACATAATCATTGAGAGTCCGCTGTTCCACATTGGAGTGTCATAGTATTTTTTCATGGAATCAGTTTTCATTCTTCTGTCAAGAACCGGGTATATAAGCATCTGAAAACACGGCAAAGGTGCGTGTCGGTCTCTTGCCATAAGAGTGACCGCTGCAGCCAGATTTCCGCCGGCACTGTCTCCTGCAACGGCTATTTTTTTCGGATTGATATCAAGGATAGCGGCGTTCTTTACTGCCCATATATACGTCTTGTAACACTCTTCAACAGGGGTTGGAAATGCTGTTTCCGGCAGGGTTGAATAGTCCGGAAATATTACCTTGCATCCAGTCTTAAGTGCGTAGGTTCTGACAGTGGAAAAATGATGAGTCGAGGCTTTGAACATAAATCCGCCGCCGTGATAGTATATGAGACACGGTGCATTTTCCGGGAGATTATACGGTTCGTAAATTAAAAGATTTATGCGTGTCCCTCTGTATCCGTTTATTTGTTTTCTGTATACTCTTACTGATTTTGTACTGTGTTCCTGCTTGTTTATTTCTGACAGACAGAAGTTGAATGCCGGCAGAAGTGAAACAGATGCAGGAAAATTCAGAAGAGATATTTTTCTGTAGTCCGGATGAAGAGGGTATTTGTTTAGAAGCATTCTGAGTTCCTCCTTTTGATTTTATAGATATATTATACAATGATATGAAAAAATAATCAAATATTTTCCGTGATAAACTGTAAAAATATATCTGATAAAAAAACAGGATTCCGGAATTAGCCGGAATCCTGTAAGAATTTTACTTAGTTGCGTAGTCAGAATTTTTCTATTACTTTTGAAATGAACTGACGAAGTCTTGCCAGATCGGCGAGATTGAATTTACCGTTTTTGTCGACGTCCGCTGCTTCCTCTGCAGTTTCGCTGTCGAGCGGAATGTTGTCTGCAAGGTGTATAGCCATAACGCTGAGATCTGTTACATCAATCTTTCCGTCTTCGTTTACGTCTCCGAGCAGTACAGTTTTTTCAGGTTCAGCAGAGGCTGAAGGAATTATAGTGTATTCCCAGCTGTAAACTCTGTCTGAAGGCAGACAGTACTTAGAAAGTGTTCCCGGACCGCATGTTGCTGTACCGGTGCCCATTGATCCGTAATTAATATTGAGTATTGTTTCTTTTCCTGGTGTAAGTTCGTAAACGTGATTTGTTGAGTTGAGGTCATCAGGGGTAAAGTGGAGAGCCTGTGCTTCAAAAGTTCCTGTCGCCTCTATGAGGAGAGAAGTGTTGTCTTTTTTGTTTTTTACTGATATCCATCTTACATCAGTAAGGTTTCCTGAATCATCGGTCTTCATATACGGGAAGAACATTTCTGATACTGTACTGTTCCATATACCTTTTCTTCCGCATGTTTTTCTGTCATTAAATGTTTCGACAGGTCCGTTTCCGTACCATGAAACCTCTTCAAAGCCTTCAGGAAGAGTCATTGCATTACCGACTCTGAGAAAGTTTCCCATTCCTGACTTTGTTGCGTCAACACTTACAGATACTTTGACTTCGCCGTTTCCGTTTACTGTGTATGTTGTTTTCTGACTTGTGTTTCCTGCGTCAGGGAAAAGAACTGTAACTGTAATAACCTTCTGATTAAGTTCATTTTCAGAAACTTTTATATCGGCAACTTTTGAATTTCCTTCTGCTTTCTGCCAGTTTCTGTCAAACAATTTGTGATTTCCTGAATTGTTGTCGTTTTCCGTGAATCCTCTCCAGAAGTTTGCATAAGGTCCGTTTTCTATAAGCATTTTTCCGTTATATGAATAGGCCTTCATGGTACCGGAGGTTTTATCAATGAGGAATTCAAAATTGCTTCCCTTTACAGTGTAACCATGTCCCTCTTCAGTAACGGTTACGTCTTTTCCGTTTATTTGTTCCCGTGACTTAGGAGCGGCATCATTTACCTTAAACTGTGCATATGAGGTTTCACTTCCGCTCTTTATCATTCCTGAATCATTCTTTGCCGTGACTGAGATATCAATCCAGAATTCGTCAGAAGGAGTTCTGTCTGACGGAAGAGTATAAGGTATGTTTATTTTTCCGTATGAGAGGGGTGCAAGATCCTGAGAAACAGTTCCCTCATCGCACACAGCTCCGTTTCTGAGGAGAGACCATTTTATATCGTACTGACCGAGATCAGTGAAGTTGTTTTCATTGTATACATTTATAGTGCCGTTCTGTACTTCATTTGAATCAGCGAAGAACCAGAAACTCTGGTACTGATATTTTACTTCGGCGAGTTCAGGCTGAGGAGTTCTGTCCGGAGAAACTATTCCGTTTTCACAGAAACTGTTGTCATTTGGTCTGTCACCCCAGTCGCCGCCATATGCAAAGTAGTGACCTGCACTTTCGTTCTGATAAAGATTTTTGTGTGCATCATCCTGAGCATAGTAATCCCATGCACCTTCCTGGGTTATATCCTCTGTGCTGTAGTCAAGCCACAGAAGTACAGAAGGATCATCAGGGTTTATTGCAGGAGAAGCCGAACGCTGGGCGTTTATTTCTTCTATTGAAAGAGCTCTGTTATATATGCGGGCGATGGACATCTGACCGTCAAATTTTCTGCCGGTCTCACTATCGAATCCTATTCCGACGGGTGTGTTCCCCGCTTTGATTCCATCATCTACTGTACCGGCCTTAAGTACCTGTCCGTCAACTATAATTGCAATACTGCCTCTATTGTATGCACCTACTACCTGATGCCATTTTCCTGTCCAGTCTGAAGGAAAATCACATGATACTGATTTCCATCCTCCGTCATATATGAAAAATTCCAGACCGCTGCCCTGGCTTTTGGTTTTCAGTGCAACCTGTGTATCACCTTTTGAAATAATAACGCTGTTCTGGTCTTTTGAAGCAGGTTTTACTATTGCCTCAAATGTGAATTCCTTTCCTGTTCCGGAAAGAGTATTGTTATACTTTGCGGAGCTGTCCATTACCGTATAGCCGTCAGTGGCTTTTCCGCCGTTCAGTGAGCCTTCGCCGGCATCTGATGAAACTGAGCCGGACAGCTTTCCGTGTACGCCTGTTGCATCGGTTATGCCTGTTGACTTTGGAACGGTGTCGAGGCTTACAGCTCTTGACTGGTCAGCCCAGTCCCAGATGAAGCCGCCCATCATGTTCTGTGCGCTTCTTATAACATCCCAGTATTCTTTGAGGCCTCCCACAGAGTTGCCCATGGCATGGACGTATTCACACATGACATAAGGTATCTTTCCTTCTCCGGCTCTTGCTTTGATACCGTCCTGTCCCGGATACATGTTACTGCCCATATCCACACCCATCTGGTCACCCATGCCTTCGCTGTGAACAGGTCTTGTTCCGTCATTTTTCTTGAAGAACCATATCATGTCGCGGAACATTCCGTTTGATGCACCCGGATCTCCTGTATATATCATTTCGTTTCCTATGGACCAGGAAACTATAGCAGGATTGTTCTTCAGGCGTTCAAAGGTGGTCTGTGTTCTGTCTATTGCGAGTTCATAGAAAAGACCTTTTGCATCGTTGTTGCTCATGAGTGCGTGGGACTCAAGATTTGTCTCGGCCATCATGTAAATGCCGTATTTGTTACAGAGCCAGTACAGATATGAATCATTGCTGTAGTGTGAGGTTCTGATGGCGTTGATATTGTTGTTTTTCATAAGACGGATGTCTTCTTCCATGCATGACTGAGGTACTGCTTTTCCGTAGAAAGGATCTGTATCATGACGGTTTACACCCTTAAGGAGAAGTCTCCTGCCGTTTATGGTTATCGGATCCCAGTGCTTTGTCGTTACCTTGTATGCCCAGTCAACTTCCGTTGAAGTGAAGTTAATTTCTCTGAAACCAAGCTGAGTGGAAACTGTCTCAACTGCATTGCCCTGTCCGTCTGTCAGGGTGAGTACGAGGGCGTAGAGATTAGGGTCTTCGGCTGACCACAGTTTTGGAGAAGTTACCGGAATATCTGCAGAAAATGTTTCGGTTTTTCCTGAGCCAACTGCATTTACAGGAATGCTTGCTGCCGGAGCTGCACTGTTTCCGCTTTCGTCGAGTATCTCTGCGGTTATGCTCCAGCCGCTATGGCCTGCGGTTGAGTTGTTCCTTATATCTGCAGAGAGGTTTACCACCGCATTGTTAAATGATGAGTCAAGATCGGTTTTTACTGTATAGTCTGCTATCTTTACAAGAGGTTCGCTGGTGAGGAATACATCACGGAAGATACCTCCGTCATAAATCATATCCTGACCTTCAAACCAGGTGCCGTCGCAGAATTTGTGTACCTTTACTGCGAGAGTGTTTTCTCCGGAAACAAGATAGTCTGTTATGTCGAATTTGTGCGGGCTGAATGAATCCTCGCTGTATCCAACTTCTTTTCCGTTTATATATACGTAGTATGCTGATTCAACACCATCAAACTGTATGCATATTCTGCGGTTATCCTTTTTCATCTGCTCATCGACGGTGAATGTCTTTCTGTAGAGTCCTACAGGGTTATAGTTTACCGGAGATTCCGGTACGTTTACCACCCCGTCGTATTTGCTCTGCCACGGCATGATGACATTGCAGTATATAGGAAAATCAAATCCCTGACAGGTCCAGCTGCCTGGCATCGACACTGTTTTCCACGATGAATCCGTACTGTAATCAGGGTTCATAAATCCCGCTTCCATATACGGTTTTGCTGCGTCCTGATTCTGTACAACTGTAAGATCCCAGGTGCGGTTATCACCTGTCAGCATCTGCATATAAACTGAATTTTCGCGTGCGTTGTAGTCCCAGACAGCTTCCGCGGCTGATGCTGTATCCTGGAAAGGAATAATGGTGAGAGCAGCATCCTCTCTGTTTATACCGAAAACATCTTCTCCCGTGACCATGGTTCCGGTTGCATCCGTGTAGTCTTTTCCTGTCCACTCATTATGAGTGAATTTTTTTCGGTCAGTTTCTGAACGTATACACGGCTCCGATCCCTCGTATGCTGTTGCCGCCCTGGCTGTAAGCTGTTCCCACGGAGCGCTGCAGATAAGCATAACCTGTCTCTTATACACATCTCCGAGCCCACGAGACAGGCAGAAATCT
>CAMCOJ010000090.1 GCA_945876405.1 uncultured Ruminococcus sp. | reverse complement strand
GCCGGCTGCGATCCTGAAACGGGATACCCAACAGAGGAAACACTTAAGGAGCTTGACCTTGACTGGATTTCATAGGAAAGATTATTATGAAGTTTATTTACAACAACAATGAGGCGGAGTATCCCGACGGAACAACTGTCAGGGATTTGCTGAACGAAAAAAACATAAGGAAAGCGGCAGTTTGGGTCAACGACGAGAAGCTTCTCAAGGCCCAGTATGACGACTTCGAAATCAAGCCCGGCGACCGCGTGCGCCTGCTGAGAATTCAGGCAGGGGGCTGAAACAAAAGACTAAAAGAAAGAACCTGCTTAGGCGGCTGCCCGTCGAAGCAGGTTCTTTTGTTTCTTGCCGGCCGGCATCGGCAAATAATCACGAAAAAACGGAAACAATTTCCAGGCGATGTTGTGAGCCCTTATGCGCCAAGGGTTTCAAAATATGGGAAAGAACTGTTTGTGAAAATGGCGGTGAAATACCTGTAAAATGCAGGGCGAACAGGGCTTTTTTGCAGTAAAATGGCTATTTGCGGGCACATTTTCACAATGTCAGAAAATGGAAGGTTTAGATTTCAACGTTTTTGGTGACAGCTGGAAAAACTTCGTGATTGTGTCGATTGGTTTCGCTGATAGCAAACCTATCAGATACATTCAATATTCAATAGATTGTTGGTTAATGAACATAAGCAACATAATATTACACATAATATTACAGTTGTAACAACATATTACGGGGTGTATAATAATTCTGACGACAAGCAAGCAATAATTCAATATAGCACTTTCGAGCCGAAAGACCTTCGGGGCTATCCGGAGGGTTGCCTACGGTCTGAGGTCGATAGGGTGCAGCCGGAAACAGCTGTGCCTCCCGCACTTTGGAAAGAAATTGCTGAGGATGATTGCGCTCAAGCCGGTTTCTTTTGGAACCGTTTTTTATTTTACTTAATACTTGAAGGGGATAAATTAGTATGAAAAAAAAACTATTGAGTCTGACATTGCTATTTGCTGTAGTATTCACTATGGGATTTTATGTGCCGGCAGAAGCGGTTTTTTCCCTAGAGCCGCAGGAACAGCAGGAAAGCGCCGCTGAAAAAGAGATAGAGGCTGATTCGGTAGAAGCTGCACCTGAGCAGGAGGCAATTCTGTCGGAGGCAAAGGAAGAACGATTACAGGGATCCGGCGAGACGGCTGTTAGCGTGAAACTGAACGGAGTCATTAAGAAGACGTTTTCAATGGAGGAATTGGAGGCAATAGCAACTGCAGAGGGTAACAAAACATACAATTACTCGGCGTGGAACACATACCCTACTTTCAACACATATACGGACATAAAAGGTCCCACTGTCAATGGAATTCTGGATGCGGCAGGCATAACAGTAAATGATACAAATACAATCAGTTTTGAAGGTAACAAGTATGAGATGTCCTTAACAGGCTCGCAGCTTAATGAAGACAGATATTACTATCCAAATGCTGCCCTAGTGAATCAGCAGGACGGAATAGTGGAGGAGGATTCATTCGAGGGGAAAGCAGCCGTGCCTGCTGTTATCAGCCTTATGGGCGATACCTGTCTATATGTTGGTCAGGTGGCTCCGAATGAAGAGAACAACCCTCTGTTTGTCAAGTATATTGCAAAGGGCGGGACAATAGATATCTCCACAAAGGCGGCAGAACAGTGTGGAGCCGTTATTGTTGACCAGCCTGCTTTATCCCTTCAGAAGGATGGAGCAACTCTTACTATATCAAAGGCTGAAGACAGCAATATTGACTGGGAATACGATAAGATATATTACACCTTTGAAACAGATAAAAAATTTGAAGACGGATGGACCATATATAACTGCGGGCCTAAACAGAGTATGGTCTGCAATCCGGTGTGCAAGGCAGGAGCCGATTCTGATAAGCCTGAATACAAAAACAGAACGATTGTACTTAAGGTTAAAGTCAAAGGCTATGGCAAGCAGGACAGCGTGCTTCAAACCTTTACCTATTATGTTGGTGATGCGCTTACGGTTAAGGTTGATGGGGAAATTGTAGGTTCATATGCAACCCAGGCGGAGTTGGAGAAAAAATTTGGCACCGAAAAAGCAAACTATTCAGGGTATAATACGTACCCATCATTCTCAGAAAAGCTAGATAGAACCGGCATCAGTGTTGACAGGATAATCGAAGAGGGCATGTCTGCGGCAAATAAGGAACTGGACCGCAATACGGTGATTACCTTTACGGGAAACGACGGATATTCCACAAAAATTACCGCGGGGCAGCTATTTGCAGACAGATACTATTATCCAAATGCCGAGGCTGGAACAGACAGCAAAGGGGGATCAGTTAAGGCTGAAGCATACGAGGGAAAGAAGATTGTGCCTTCGATTATTGAAACCGGAAACAACAACTCGTTGCTGTTCGGGCAGACAGAGCCAAATGAACAGAACTTTGCAGAATGTGTTGACGGTATGCTTACAATAGGGCAGATCAGTATAGATACAAGCACAAAGCCTGAAAAATGCCAGAGTGTGACCGAAACGGTTCCGGCAGGTGACTCAACAGTAACTGCCGGGCAGACCATTAAACTACCGTTCCCTGCCGAAGAAAACAAAAGAGATAAGGTCTGTTATATAGTAGATCCGGAAGAGGAAGAGAGTCCGGGCCTTGCAAGCGGATTCTACAACTATTCCGCGTACAGATACAGCGAGCAGCTTGCAAATCCACCTGTTTTAACGAAACCGGGAAAGCATGTTATTAAAGTTAAAACTGTTGGGTACGGAAAGCTGGACAGCGACGTAACCACATTTACTTACAATGTGGTTCTTGGCAATATTGAGGGGTTTAAGGCAGCATCTTCAGGGTACAACTCCATAACACTGCGATGGAACAGCAATCCCGGAGCGACAGGCTACGAGATTTACAGAAAATCGGGGAGCAGCTATGTGAGAATCAAAACAATTACATCTTCTGGAATCACAAGCTACAGGAATACAGGACTTAAAACCGGAACAACATACTATTACAAAATAAGAGCCATATCAGCCGATACCGAGGGACAGAAGGTACAGAGCAATTATGCTTCAGCATACGCGAGGCCGGTTCCTTCCACACCATCAGTTTCCCTTAAAGCCGGAAGCAGGAAAGCAACTGTTAAGTGGAGCAGAGTCTCCGGAGCAAGCGGGTATCAGGTTGTCAGATCGCTTAAAAAGAGTTCCGGATTCAGGACTGCAAAAACAGTAACAAGCGGATCAAGAACATACTACGTTAACAAGAAACTCAAAAAAGGTAAAACATACTACTTCAAGGTCAGGGCGTATAGAAAAGTGTCCGGCAAGAAGATTTATGGCAGCTATTCAACTGTGAAAGCAGTACGAGTAAGATAATCAAACGGAACTAATGAGAAGAAGGAGGGCAGCAATGCAAGTCAAAGAACGGCTAAAGACAGTTGTAACAAGAGCATTTGTTGTGATGCTGGCGATTACTCTTGTCTTTACAATGATGCCTCTTAACAGAGGCTCTCAGGCTCATGCTACTGACGAACTCGCGGTTAAAAGCCCGGCACTGGTTGTTACAGGTACCGGGCTAATCGGAAACGCCGGAGTGTATGATGCCGATAACGTGTCCATGGAAAAATCCTATACCATGGATGAATTAAAGAATTTTAGTGAAGCACAAGGAAAAGTGACAAGCCAGAAATATTCTGCGATGAAATCTAAATCGCCTTATGCAAGGAATTATTATCTGGTGGACGGCGTCAAAGTGGCCTCACTGCTGGGAAAGAATGAAGCTGAAATTTCAGATGATGTAAGAGTGATCGCTACAGATGGATATGCAACCAACTTTCTGCAGGAACAGGCTTATGTAAACGGTATGACCACAACAGTTGGGCTCAATAATGCCAGATTTTTCTATGATTTCAGTTCCGGCGAAAAGGGAGAGCAGGTTCCGGCTGTAATAGGCTGGGCTGACGTTAACACAGGTCTTACTGACGGAACAGCACCTACAGCTTTACCTGAAGGAAACACCACCGAACTGGGATTCCTGCGTCTCTACTGCGGACAGTATGACGGTGAAGGCGGCGGAGCAGGTGACATGAACCAGCCGCTGTGGAATGGCAACAGTACTGCTAAGCAGGTCAATAAAATTCAGGAAGGCGATGCCATAACTGAGGTTGTGCTGAGAGTCGGAAGCAAAGAATACACAAGAGCAGATATTCTGCTGATGGACTTTGCGGAAAGAACATATACTTATACAAGCAAAGGTGTAGAAAAGCAGGATAATGTCAGAGGCGTACCGCTCAAAGTTCTTCTCGCAGGTGAAGAAGAAAATTCCAAGGTGTCATTTACTGCAGCTGACGGGTACGATATGAGTAGCAGCACTAAGACAGTAAAGGAACTGACAGACGGCAACTACATGCTTGGATATGAAGCAAACGGCAGCGGCATATATAAAACCGCTGCTTCAAAGTATGGATTCCTGACACTCTACGGAGACGGAGCGAAGCCTGCCTCCATGATTGACAGCATAACTGTCGAAACAGAAAGCGGAATCGATTTCTCAACCAGCCCGTATAAGCATGTCACAAACGGGGGAATCACAGGCCAGACAGGTCCTTACAATATCGATTCCATTACAGGAGCGACTCTGACAATCGAGGGTCCGGGAATGACTGCCAGCACACCGCTGTCGGTTAAGGACCTTGAAAGCAAGGATGCAGGATGTGCCAGAAGCGTATATTCAGACACAAGGGACGGAGCAAAAGCCACAAGAACATATGAAGGCGTTGATCTCTATTATATTCTGACGGGACTTGAGAAGAGCGGAATCAAGATGACTGATAAAGCCAAGAAAGTCACCATCAAGAACAGAAACAGGAAAGCTATCGCCACATTGTCGCTATCGGATATTAAAGCCATGCACGATGCGGGAACACCTGCACTGGTTGCATACGGAACAGCGGCGGAGGATGGTTCCAATGTCAGACCTTTTGTGTTTAATGACGCAACAGGCGAAGATAAAGATCTTGGCAACGGAGATGGTTGTCTGAAGTTCGTTTACGACCTGGAGAAATACGGAGATCAGGACGGAAAATATACGAAGTTCGGAAACATGGCTTATATCTACGTGGAAGAAGATTCCGCACCGGGATACAAGCATGATAAAGCTCCGTACAATAAGGCGGAGAACTCTCAGTATGTTCTGACTGTAACAGGCGATGAGCTTGGGTGTGAAGTTAATTATACAGTTGAAGAACTTGAGAACATGGTTAAATATGACCAGGCTGGAGAAGTAGTTGACAACGGATACGGTTACAGAGATGAATACAGTTTGGCTAACTCATCATACTGGTACGTGAACTCATATGAAGGAGTCAAGCTTTGGAGTCTGCTTCAGCATTCGGGAATCGACAAAAGCAAGGCGGACGATGAGAATACTAAGGTTACATTCAGATCGACAGACAATTATACGGGATTTGATTCATTTACATTGGCTGAAGTAGCGGATCCGGACAAATTCGGATTCTATGAGAAGAATGCAGCAGATAATGGCGATTCTTATACACCGAATGAAAATCTCAGAGAGGGCGACGATGTTACCACAGGTGACAAGCTGGCAGTAGGATATCCTGTTCTCGTATCATACGGAGCAAATGCATATCCTTATGTAATCAGCAAGAACCTGGATGGATATCTCAGCGGTCTTTCAAATGACGGCGGTCCGCTGCGCGTTATTTCGGGAAAGAGAAATTATCGTCACGCCAACGGATCGAACCAGGCTAAGCTGTTGGATAAAATCGTTGTAGGCGACAACAATTACAATTACAGTACTCATACATATCAGCCTGCGGATTCTGCGTACAAGGATCTGGAGAGAAGCGGTCTCAAGGTAACAATCAATGACGGCAGCAAGGAGACAATAAAGGACTATACTGTTAAAGACCTGGAAGAGCTTATTTACGGCGGCAAGCTGACAAAGACACAGCTTGAAGAAGCGAAGGTTAAGGGCTTCTACGAAGTTGCCAAGAACGGAAACTTCTACAGCGACCTTTATGAAGGAGTTAACCTCAATTACTTCCTGACAGACGTTGTTGAGCTGGCAGGAGAACAGGGGTCAATTACGTTTAAGGCTGAAGGAGCAGAGCCTGTTACCATGAGCCTTGAAGAAGTGCTGGCAGTGAAGGACGGTTACAATGCTCAGACTGAGCTTGGAGGACTCACACCTGTTATTGCATATGCCAAGAACGGGTATCCTCTTGTTGCAGAAAAGGAGTCTAAGGGATACGTTAAAAACCAGACTCTGAAGGGTGTTGCTGAGGGAGAGGCAGATACAGAGCATACAGTTCAGAACAATAACGGTCCTCTGCAGCTCATATTCCCTAGGGCAAATTCCGAAGCAGCAAGCACAATGGGCAGTCTCGCTAACATTACAGAGATTGAAATAAATCTTGAGGCTGATGCATATGCACATATCGGTGAGCCGTACAGCACATATGCAGAGAATACCCTGACAGTGCAGGGCGAAGGGACGAGACTGACTAAGCCGAAATCATTTACTGTTGCTGAGCTTGAGGGAAAACAGTCATTGGCTGAAACAAAGGACTATAGTTTCAGAAACAATACCGGCACAGTTACTCAGACAAGATACAGAGGCATAAATCTGTATAATCTGCTTAAGTCGACAAATGTGGGTCTCAAATCAAACGCAGATAAAGTTCTGATTTATTCAGCAGATTCTGAAACACCGTTTGAATACACTTTATCTGACATAAGAATGTCAACTTATCAGAATACAGAAACAGGAGCTGCAGATTTACCTGTGCTTCTGGCTTATGGTTCGGCATCTGTTGAGAATGAGAACGTCAAGGACGGAAAACCGCTGGTTTCATCATCCGAATCCGGTGGCTATGATACGTCCTACGGCAACGACGGAGGTCCGCTCAAGCTGATCATCGGACAGACGGGAGCGGAGGATGTTAACAAGAGCAAATGCATTAAAAATGTTATTAAAATTGAAGTTACAGCATCCGAGCAGGTAAGCTGGAACCATTCCAGTTCAGAAGTATTCAAAACATACCTTAACGATGAAATAGCATTTAAGGTTGTAGACAGCAAGGAAAATGAGCTGGCGAGCAAGACATACAAAATCTCAGAACTTGAAGCAATGACAGACATCATTTCTCAGGAAGAGATATATGCCGAGCAGACGAACACATGGGAAGGCCTGAACTTCTGGCAGCTTATTCAGAAGACATTCAGTGATGTTCAGGGCATAGACAATCCTATAACCATTACTGTAGGGTCAAAGGACGACTTCAGCGTGGAAGCAGTTGGAAAAGTAGGTCTTGACGGACTGAAAAACGGAGTGAAGGACGGAGATAGCTATGTTCCTGTTCTTCTGGCGTATGCCGTTGACGGTTATCCTCTTGCTTCCGGAGGAAAGGGTACCGGAGCTGTAATGGGTGACGGTTACGATTCTTCCATTGATAATAAGGGTGGTCCTATGCGTCTGATGATTCAGAATGCACAGGGCGCATGCATAATGGAAGTAACAAGTGTTACTATTAAGGTCGGTAACGCAGAAACCCCGCAGGAAGCAGCCGATTTCACAGTAGCAAGCAATACGCTGGATAAAGCAAAGACATATTCTGTTGCAGCTCTTAAAGAACTGGGACAGGAAGAAAAAGAATACACAATCAAGGGTGTTAATGAGAAAGTGCGCGGAGTATCTCTGGAAGCCCTGCTGTCTTCAATAAATATTACAGACAAAGAGGCAACCTTCAGAATTGATGCCGGCGGATATGGTGGCGATGGAACTTACTCTGACATTTCACTGGAGGATGCAGTTGCTCAGGATTACTTCGTTGCATATGAAGAATATGTTGATGGCTGTCTCTTATACACATCTCCGAGCCCACGAGACAGGCAGAATCGCGTTTG
>CAMCOJ010000089.1 GCA_945876405.1 uncultured Ruminococcus sp. | reverse complement strand
GTCTTGACAGAAAGCATATGTGTCCGCGTGCGAGATTATATACCAGATCTGTTTTGTCAACATACACATATTCTCCGTTTATTATTTCTTCAAATGTCTGTACACCTATGGGATAACGCATTTTTGTTTTTCCCTCCGTTCTTTTTGTATCATTGTTGCTTTACCAAAATATCATAATCATTCTGCCACAAGCCACTCTTCCACCGTTCTGCTTTCACTTGAAATATTCACACCTATCTTGTGAACAGTGCGTTTGTCATCGAGGTACGGAACGGCATACTGCTGCTCTTCAATCTGTTTCAGTGCCTCCTCTGCACTTCCGTCAAGCTTGAATTCGAATATAAAAATATCATTGTCCGTTTCAATAATGATATCCGCCCTTCCCTTGCTGTTCTGCTTTTCTATGAGCGTTGTGTAGCAGCCGAGCAGACGGTTTATGATATAGAATGTATATGAGAAATGTGTTTCAAAATCCTTTGCACGTTCATCCTTGTTGGCTTCATACGGGATTGACGAAAGGAATGATTTGAATGCCTTACGTACTCCGTCAAGGTCACATCGTTTCAGCATACGGTCAAGATTCTTTATCCAGTTATCCGGTTCATCTTCTGTTTTACCAAAAAAACTGTTTGCTGTCAGTGTAACAAAACCTTTCCGGACTTCGTCATTAGGAAAGTCAAGAAAATATTCGTTATATTCCCTGTCATAGCCCTTTATTGTCAGATACCCACTCTGATAAAGCATCGCAAGGGGATCTTCTCTGTCGGCTCTGTAGTCAATAAAATACTTTCTTTCATACGACCTGCCGGTTAGCTTCTGCATGTTTACATTATGGCCTTCCATCAGCTTTTCAAGATACGTCGGCGTGCCGGATTCGTACCAGTAATCCTCCATTTTCATCGAATCAAATGCATTTAATATGCTGAAGGGATTATATATATCAATTTTCATATTTTCACTGAAATGATATCCATCATACTGCTTTTTGAGTTTAAGCTTCATTTCATCAACGGTATATTCCATTATATCAGCCAGGTCTTTTACAGGTTCCGCAAAATATGAATATAACTCCTCCTCTGTTATCCCACATATTGCATCATATCTCCTGTCCATGCTGATATCCTTTGGCTGATTAAATCCCGAGAATACGGATACCTGACTGAATTTTGTCACTCCTGTAAGAAGGACAAAGCGAAGATGTGCATCTGCCTCCTTAAATGTTTCATAAAATGCCTTAAGTGTATCCCTGTTTTTTTCCTCAGTTTCCGTACCAATAACATCAAGTAAAGGCTTATCGTATTCATCTATAAGCACTACTGCCTTGTGTCCGGTTTGTTTTTCTGCTTCGCCTAAAACAAATTTGAATCTGCCGGATAATGTTTTATATATTTCATCTTTTCCGTACATCTGTTCCCATGCTGCCAGACACTCCTCCAGTTTTTGCTGTAACCCGTCCGGCTCTTTATATTTTCCGCCCGAAAAATCAATTCTGAACACCGGATACTTAACCCATTCCTTTTCGAGTTCATCTATCCTAAGTCCCTTAAACAATTCTTTTTTTCCTGAAAAATATGCGTCCAGTGTACTTATCAGCAATGACTTTCCGAATCTTCGTGGTCTTGACAGAAAGCATATGTGTCCGCGTGCGAGATTATATACCAGATCTGTTTTGTCAACATACACATATTCTCCGTTTATTATTTCTTCAAATGTCTGTACACCTATGGGATAACGCATTTTTGTTTTTCCCTCCGTTCTTTTTGTATCATTGTTGCTTTACCAAAATATCATAATCATTCTGCCACAAGCCACTCTTCCACCGTTCTGCTTTCACTTGAAATATTCACACCTATCTTGTGAACAGTGCGTTTGTCATCGAGGTACGGAACGGCATACTGCTGCTCTTCAATCTGTTTCAGTGCCTCCTCTGCACTTCCGTCAAGCTTGAATTCGAATATAAAAATATCATTGTCCGTTTCAATAATGATATCCGCCCTTCCCTTGCTGTTCTGCTTTTCTATGAGCGTTGTGTAGCAGCCGAGCAGACGGTTTATGATATAGAATGTATATGAGAAATGTGTTTCAAAATCCTTTGCACGTTCATCCTTGTTTGCTTCGTATGGTATCGATGAAAGGAATGATCTGAATGCCTTGCGTACTCCGTCGAGGTCACATTCCCTGAGCATATCGTCCAGCTCAAGAATCCAGTTGTCATTGTCTTCCGGGGGGCTGCGAAAATAGCTGTTTCCTATAAGACTTACAAAACCTTTTCTTACTTCATCATTCGGATAATCAAGTTTGTACACCATGCGGCGCCTGTCGTATCCTTTTATTGTAAGATACCCGCTCTGGTAAAGCATCGCAAGGGGATCTTCTCTGTCAGCTCTGTAGTCGATAAAATACTTTCTTTCATACAACCTGCCGGTTAATTTCTGCATATTTACCTTATGGCCTTCCATCAGCTTTACAAGATATGTCGGTGTGCCGGATTCGTACCAGTAATCTTCTGTTTTCATCGAATCAAATGCATTTAATATACTGAAGGGATTATATATATCCGTTTTCAGATTTTCACTGAAATGATATCCGTCATATTGTTTTTTCAGCACATTTTTCATTTCATCAACGGTGTATTCCATTATATCAGCCAGTTCTTTTACAGGTTCCGCAAAATATGAATACAGCTCATCCTCTGTTATCCCGCATATCGCATCATATCTCCTGTCCATGCTGATATCCTTTGGCTGATTAAATCCCGAAAATACGGATACCTGACTGAATTTCGTCACTCCTGTAAGCAGGACAAAGCGAAGATGTGCATCTGCCTCCTTAAATGTTTCATAAAACGCCTTAAGTGTATCCCTGTTTTTTTCTTCGGCTTCCGTACCAATAACATCAAGTAAAGGCTTATCGTATTCATCTATAAGCACTACTGCCTTGTGTCCGGTTTGTTTTTCTGCTTCGCCTAAAACAAATTTGAATCTGCCGGATAATGTTTTATATATTTCATCTTTTCCGTACATCTGTTCCCATGCTGCCAGACACTCCTCCAGTTTTTGCTGTAACCCGTCCGGCTCTTTATATTTTCCGCCCGAAAAATCAATTCTGAACACCGGATACTTAACCCATTCCTTTTCGAGTTCATCTATCCTAAGTCCCTTAAACAATTCTTTTTTTCCTGAAAAATATGCGTCCAGTGTACTTATCAGCAATGACTTTCCGAATCTTCGTGGTCTTGACAGAAAGCATATGTGTCCGCGTGCGAGATTATATACCAGATCTGTTTTATCCACATATACATATTCTCCGTTTATTATTTCTTCAAATGTCTGTACACCTATAGGATAACGCATTTTTTCTTCCTCCGTTCTGTGGGCATTTCTTTTTCAAGTATACCATAGTTCAGACTTTTATTCAATACCGGATTCATCCGTATGTCAGCGTTTGGATTTCTTGAATATTGTCAGGATAAATGATATAATAGAAAAAAACGACGAGGTGATTTTATGCCTGATATAATGATAATAGATGACGATGCTCATATCAGTGAAATGCTTTCTGAAAGTCTGAAAAATGAGGGATATACAGTTTCGGCAGCGTATTCAGGAACTGAGGCGCTTCTGCTTCTGTCCGGCTCAAAGCCCGATATTATACTGCTTGACCTGATGCTTCCGGGACTGTCAGGTGAAGAACTGTTACCGAAGATAAAAGACATTCCCGTTATCGTCGTAAGTGCCAAAGCTGATGTAACGGATAAAGTGGAGTTACTGCTTAACGGTGCCGCGGATTATATTACAAAACCTTTTGATATGCAGGAACTGCTTGCAAGAATAGCTGTTCAGCTGAGAAAGAAAAATACTTCTCCCAGTGTTATATCCTTCGGAAATATAACACTGTATGCGGATACACTCACGGTAAAACTCGGGGAAAGTGATATACATCTTACAAGAACAGAATGTGCCATACTCAAACTTCTGATGCAGAACCCCAATTCACCGGTCGGTAAAACTACTATCCTTGAAAAAATAAGCTATGATACACCCGACTGTACAGAACGCTCGCTTAAACAGCATATCAGCAATATCCGCCATAAACTGCAGGCTGCTGACGGGCATGATTACATTGAAGCGGTGTACGGAATCGGATTCAAAATGAAATCTTGACCAAATCCTGACCTTTTCCTGTCCGGTTTCTTGACATTTATATGATATACTTATGTCAGAAAAGGAGGAGTGAATATGGAATATATTCTGAAAACAAACAATCTCAAAAAATATTACAGAAACTTCAAAGCACTGGACGGTCTGAAAATGAACGTTCCTAAAGGTTCGATTTATGGTTTTATCGGCAGAAACGGTGCCGGAAAAACAACACTGATACGGCTTGTCTGCGGCATACAGTACCCGACTGACGGCGAACTCTCGCTTTACGGTGTAAACTATACGGACAAAAAGATATCACAGTCAAGACGCCGGACAGGCTCAGTTGTTGAAACACCTGCATTATATACAGATATGACAGCGGCGGAAAATCTTAAACAGCAGTACCGTGTACTTGGAATACCGGACTTTGAACAGATTCCGCAGCTGCTGAAACTGGTCGGACTTGAAAATACAGAAAACAAAAAAGCCCGCCAGTTCTCCCTTGGTATGCGTCAGAGACTGGGTATTGCACTGGCGCTGTGCGGAGATCCGGATTTTCTCGTTCTTGACGAACCGATAAACGGTCTTGATCCTGAGGGTATAATCGAGATACGTGAACTTATTATGAAACTCAACCGTGAAAAGAAAATCACAGTGCTTATTTCATCCCATTACCTCGACGAACTTTCAAAGCTTGCAACCCATTACGGATTTATCAGCAACGGAAAGATGGTGCGTGAAATGAGTGCCGAAGAACTTGAGTCCGCATGCAGAAAATGTCTGCACGTAACTGTAACCGACACATCAGCACTTGCCCGTGTACTTGACAGCATGAATATTTCCTATCAGATAAATGACGAAACCCATGCAGATATCTATGCAAAACCGGCAATTACACAGCTGGCACTTGCACTGAACAAAGAAAACTGTGAGATTATTTCCGCTGAGGAACATGATGAGAGTCTTGAAAGCTTTTATATTTCACTGATCGGAGGTGGCGACCGTGGCTAAACTGTTCAACGCTTATTTTTGCAGACTTTCCAAATGGACTGTTTTCCGCATCTTACTCGCACTGTTATTTGCCGGAGGAATCGCCGCTGCGATTATCATGCGTTCAGTTGAGAGTGCATGGAACCTGCCGTATATACTTGCATATCTTGTATTTCCGCATTATGTAGGAATTCTGACAGGTCTGTTCAATTACCCTCTGTTTACAAACGGAACTATCCGCAATCAGTTGTCCGCAGGACACAAACGCAGTCACATTTTTCTGGCTGACTGGGCAGTGTCAAACGCTTTTGCAGTTGCACTGTATCTTGTGTTTGCAGCCAGCTTTTTCGTTACATTTGCCTTATGTTCCGGTTCTGCTTCAGCTGCACAAAACACAAACCTTATGGAGGGAATGCCTGAAAACATATTATCGGTCAGTGCCGGAGACATATCCGCAAAGGCAATCGCAGCCTCAGTACTTATTTCAGCAGTACAGATTATTTTCTTTACAACAGTCACACAGCTTTTCTGCATAATCTTCAAGGGAGTAAAGAGTTTTCTTGCAATTTATCTCGGCAATCAGGCAATCATGTTCGCCGGAATCGTTTATGCGACACTTGCAGGAGAATATAATCTTCCCGAGAAACTGACGATTTTATTTCCTACAGATGTATGTATGAGTATGAGCAGCAGCTTTGCTGTGGATTCTGATTTTCTCCCTGCCCTGTGTGCAATTCTTGCAGAAACAGCAGCTTTATTTCTTGCAGGAATTCTGTATTTTCGCAAAACTGATTTTAACTGATCGGAGGTATTTACATGCTTTACAGTCTGTTTGCACTTTTACTTGCAGCAGCAATAATCAAAATAATCCAGCTCAAAAAGGCCGCAAGGGAGATTTCTGCTGCCTTTGCGGACAGACTGCAGACCGATACCAACACACAAATTGATATCTCATCCAGAGACAAGGATATGTGCAGACTTGCTTCCGCCATCAATACACAGCTCCGTATTCTGCGGCAGGAGCATCTGCGTTATCATCAGGGCGACACCGAACTGAAAAATGCCGTAACGAATATTTCACACGACCTTCGCACTCCGCTGACGGCGATTTGCGGTTATATCGATATAATGGAGAAAACGGAGATTTCTGAACAACAGGCACGATATCTCGGCATTATTAAAGAGCGTACCGAACTTATGAAACAGCTTACAGAGGAATTATTCCGCTATTCGGTCATTGTTTCAGATAACGAAAAGACTGAAACTGAAACCCTTCTGATAAATCAGGTGCTGGAAGACAGTATCATGGGTTATTATGCTGTTCTCACTGAAAAAGGAATTCACCCGGATGTTAATATTACGGATAAGCAGATTACGGCAAAACTTAACAAGGAATATCTGTCAAGAATATTCTCAAACCTTCTGAACAATGCCGTGAAATACAGTGATGGTGACCTCGATATCATTCTTTCGGATACAGGTGAGATAACATTCTCAAATACAGCAAAAGGACTGTCCGCGGTTGATGCAGAACAGCTGTTTGACCGTTTCTATACAGTAGAGGCAGCACATCATTCCACCGGACTGGGACTGTCAATCGCCCGTACACTTGTCCGGCGTATGGGTGGAACGATTACAGCGGAATATGCTGACAGCAGGTTGAAGATAAAGATTAAATTCTGATTTTGAACAGGGAAAACTTTCTCTCACTGTTCCGGATAAGCCAGCAGGCAGTAAACAGAAATATATTACGTCATCAAACAAATAATAAAAATCCTGTCAATTAACGAAAATACGTTAGTTGACAGGATTTTGCTATTTTATTGGTGTTTCATCAGACAAACCATCTAATAATACAAATTTTAGTCATCACTAGATGGTTCTATTCAGAAAAAGTGTTATTTTCTAATATGATATCGACATTTTTCTTTTTCAAATCTGAAATTACAGTATTTACCTCAGATTCTGTTTCATAAAAAATGCAATCGTGAAATTCTATAGTATGTATACTTGAAATTAAATTCATAAAAGATAAATCAGATATATATGAATTCCAAATACTAAAATTTTTAATATTAGTATCTTCAAGTTCATGTATGTTAATCAAAAGATTGCTTTTTTTATTATAATATCCTGTCTGTACTTGCAGATTTACTACTGTATCCGGAAATGATATATCAGAAAAATCAATTGTACTTGAATTAATTGCTAAATATTTAAGACATATTAATTCTTCAATTCCTGAATAGTTTATTTCATCATCAAAATTGGTTATTGTAAGTTCTTCAATGGTATGAAACTTTCTCAGAACAGAGCAATCATTAAACGTGCTGTGATCATTAGAAATCATTGGATTTATGTATAATTCTTTAATCTCTTTTATGCATTCAAGAGATTCCCAATCATTGCAATTTGAAGTGATATACAGACTTTCAATATTTATTCCTTCAAGAAAATTGAAGTTATCAATATTGTATGTTATAAATAAAGTTTTCAGATTTTTACAATTAGAAATTTTTTTTAATTTTGCCTCTTTGTTATCGCACTCATTTAAATCAATTGATTTAACTTTATTTACATTAACAAGCCCACTTTTTCCATGGTTATAACTGCTGAGAAATATATAATTCGGAAAAATTAGATATCGTACAATTACCAATGATATAAGACATGATACTGAAATAAATATAATTTTTTTCATAGAACCACCATATTCTACACAATATTTTATCACATGTTAAAATGGAGCAACATTTAGTTTGTGTGTAATCGTATCACCTTTAGAATATTTGTTTATATAAGAATAATAA